>DATKMQ010000098.1 GCA_035541755.1 Syntrophorhabdaceae bacterium | reverse complement strand
TTGACGATTTCTACCTGTATATCTGGCTTTCCTACGAAGCGAACAACTGTAACACGGTCTTTATCGACGGGCAGGTACCGGCACTTATAGACCCCGGTCACGCACGACTCTTTCACCACGTGTCCACAGGTCTCGCAAACGACGGTAAAGACGTGAGCGAAGTGAAACTCCTTATCGGTACCCACTCTCATCCGGACCATATAGAAGCCATGGAATATTTTGGAGACGACACATTACGGGCTATCAGCAAGGACGAACATTCCTATCTCACAAACGGGGGCAAGGAGCTCTTTCTCATGACAGGATGCGAGGCGCCGAAGAAACCCTTCACGCTCCTCTTGAGTCAAGGATCGTTCAACCTGGGGGACAAAGAGTTTACGGTCATCAAGACGCCGGGCCATTCTCCCGGTTCTGTCTGCCTTTACTGGCAAGAGAAGAGGCTCCTCATATCAGGAGATACCCTCTTCTCCATGGGTATAGGCAGAACGGATCTCACAGGAAGCGACATCAATGCCTTGAAGGCGAGTATCGCGACGCTAGCCGAGCTCGACATCGAGTACCTGGTACCGGGACACGGAGAGATCATACGGGGTAAAAAGGTGGTAGAGAGAAACTTCAAAATGATACTGGGGGAATTCTTTTGACAGAAGGCCCAAGCGCACGGTATTGACAATGCGCTGAATAAGTATAGACTATTGTAGTGGACGGAGAAACCGGTGTCTGGAAAGAACATAAGGAGGAAATGTGCGGATACCTGATGAATACACGTGCAACCTGTGCGGATACGCATTTTTCGAGGGGGAGGTGCCCTCTCGGGAGCTCTTTTGCCCGAACTGTGGGAGCAGTACGGTCATTAAAGAACTGACGTACGACGAATTTTTCGACGATGACGAGGCGTTTATCCATATGCTGGAACGCGGGGAATATACGAACGACGGGATGTAAATGACCCTCGGGGAGACAGTACGGGAAGCGATTATTCGCCTCAATCCCAAATTTGACGAACTTGCCGACGGCGAGGCAGAATTTGTGAGCGCCGATAAAGAAGCCAAGACAGTTACGGTCAGGCTCTCGGGTGGAAGACTTCACTGATGCGGTGACTATGCCCTCGGTCTGTGGGTAGAAAAGCTCCTTAAACAAGAAGTGCCGGACTTGAAAGAGGTCCTGACCATCCGATAGGCGAGGGACTCTGCTCTCGCGGTTTGGTTCGACATTCATGGTCAATCCACCCCGTAAACCCTGCAGAAATAAATATTGACTTTTTCCCAAATAAGATGCATTTTATTATATATACCGCTTGGATCCATCTGGACCGAGACGGAAGGGATTGTAATTATAAGCCTTCTGAGCACGTTCAGAAGGCTTTTTGTTTTGAGGGGTAAACGATGGATAAGATGACCGTACCGATTCTTAAGGGCATGAAAGGCAAAGAAAAGATTGCCATGCTCACCGCGTACGATTACCCTGTGGCCAAAGTCCTCGATGGCGCGGGGGTACATACGATCCTTGTTGGAGACTCAGTGGGGACCGTCATCCTCGGCTACCCCAACACCATGCCGGTTACCGTTGAAGACATGATCCATCACACAAAAGCCGTGGCCAGGGCTGTGAGAAACGCCTTCGTTATCATCGACATGCCTTTTATGTCCTATCAGGAGAGCATCGAACAGGCAAAACGAAACGCCGGCAGGATGATTAAGGAGAGCGGGGCGGAGGCGGTGAAGCTGGAGGGCGGATCCAATATGAAGGAGACCATCCGGGCGATTGTCGACATCGACATACCGGTCGTAGGCCATATCGGTCTCACGCCGCAGTCCATCCACCGCATGGGCGGTCACAAGGTGCAGGGAAAAGGCGATACCGCGGCAAAACTCCTCGAAGACGCCAGGTCCGTAGAGGAGGCTGGTGCATTTATGGTTGTCATCGAAGGCGTGCCCAGGGGACTTGCCAAACAGATAACGGATGCGCTGTCCATACCTACTATAGGCATCGGGGCAGGTCCGGATTGTGACGGGCAGGTCCTCGTGATAAACGATTTGGTGGGACTCGCCGGTGAATTAAGGCCTAAATTCGTCAAGACCTATCTCAATCTCCAGCAGGAAATCGAACAAGCGGTGAAAACATTCGTGGACGAGGTAAAGACGGGCACCTTTCCTGACGACGCCCATTCATATCACTGAAATGAAGATCGTAAAGACCGTTAAAGAGATGCAGGCGTTCTCCGAAGAGGCACGGAGAACAAGAAAAATCGGGTTTGTTCCGACCATGGGGTATCTCCACACGGGGCATCTCTCTCTCGTGGCAAAAGTCAGGGAACTCGCCGACATTGCGGTTGTCAGTATCTTCGTGAACCCCATACAGTTCGGGCCCACTGAGGACCTCGCCAAGTATCCTCGTGATTTTGACAGAGACGCGGCGCTTCTTAAACACGAAAAGGCCGACGTCATCTTCTTTCCTGATGCACACGATATATACCCGCAAGGGTTTTCAACGTACGTGGAAGTAAAAAACCTCGAAGACCATCTCTGCGGGAAAACACGGGCCGGCCACTTCGTGGGGGTTGCCACCGTGGTGACAAAACTCTTCAACATCGTCAAGCCCCATGTCGCCGTGTTCGGGCAAAAGGATTTCCAGCAACTCGTCATCATTGAGAAGATGGTAAGGGACCTGAATATGGATATTGAGATCGTGGGCTATCCCACGGTCAGAGAAAAGGACGGGCTGGCCATGAGTTCCCGTAACACCTACCTCACCGGGGCTGAACGTGACAAGGCGTTACTTATCAACGCATCCTTGAAAAAGGCGGAAAAACTATTCAGAGAAGGTGAGCGGAATACGGCCGTGATCAAAAAAGAGGTGGAGGGTATGCTACGTCAAAAGGAAGGAATCAACATCGAGTACATAAACGTCTGCGATACCGCCACGCTTGAAGACCTTACAAACGTGGGCAAGAGGGCCGTGCTGGCTATTGCCTGTCGTATAGGAAAAACAAGACTCATAGATAATACCATTTTAACGGAGGCTTAACATGGAACGAAGGATGATGAAGTCAAAGATCCACAGGGCGATAGTCACGGAAAGCAACCTTGATTACGAAGGGAGCATCACTATTGACTCTCATCTTATGGAGAAAGCCGATATCATCCCCTATGAACAGGTGGATATCTATAACGTTACATCAGGTGAGCGTTTTACCACCTATGCAATCCGGGGAGAGGCAGACTCCGGCGTAATCTGTATCAACGGAGCTGCGGCCCATAAAGCAAAAAAAGGTGACATGATTATCATTGTCACCTACGGTTCCTTCAATGAATCTGAATTGAAATCTTTTCAGCCGAAAAAAGTCTACGTGGACAGCCAGAATAAAATCAAGAACGAACGACTAAGGGCTGTTAACAACTGATTCGGCGTTATCTTTGAGAATGCCCTCCGCGTTTTAGAACTGTTCCTTGAAGGGCGCCTGCCAGGCGTCCTTCAACAGACCGATCTGAGTATCGATGATAAGATTGCCATTCATACCCCGGATCATAAACCGTTCATCGTCTCGTACCCTTCCGGCCACGCCAAACGGCACACCTTTGAAGATTTTTTCAAAGGCAGGTAAGTCCCCATCCCTCATCGTCACCAGGAATCTGCTCTGCGATTCGGAAAAGAGCAGAAAATCGTCGCGATAGATGCCCTGACTCGGTATCCGGGCGCAATCTATCTCTATGCCCAGACCGCCCGCAAACGAGCTTTCGGCAAGACCGCACACCAGGCCGCCATCGGAGACATCATGGCAGGACCGGATAATACCGAGCTTTATGGCTCGCTCGAGGGCGACGTAGGTCTTTTTGGCAATACCCGGGCGCACCCTGGGAGGGATATTGCCCTGGCGGTTAAAATGGGCAAAGTATTCTGAGCCTCCCAACTCCGCATAGGTCTTACCGACCACGACCACCATATGGCCTTTCTCTTTCACATCCATGGTCACTGTTTTTCTCACATCGTCAATCACAGATATGGCCGACATGAGGACCGTCTGCGGCACGGAAATCTTTATATCATTGAACATATAATCGTTCTTCATGCTGTCCTTCCCGGAGATGCACGGGGTTCCAAAAAAGGTCGTGTAGTCATAGAGCGCCCTATTCGCCCGCACGAGCTGGGCAAGCTTGTATTCTCCTTCGGGGTTTCTTTCTGAGGCCACCGGATCGGACCAGCAGAAATTATCGAGTAACGCCATCCTCTTCAAAGAACCGCCAGAGGCGAGATTATTTCTAATGGCCTCGTCCACCGCGCAGGCCATCATGTGGTAGGTGTCAAAGCGGCTATACTTGGGACATATACCGTGGCTCACCACAACGCCGTTTAAGCTTGCGAGGTCCGGCCGCACCACTCCTGCGTCGCTCGGTCCGTCATTTTTCTCACCGGTCAGCGGCTTTATCACGCTTCCACCCTGCACTTCATGGTCGTACTGTCGTACCACGTACTCCTTGCTGCACACGTTCCATCGTCTGAGCACACCGGTGAGCGCGTGAAGGCAATCTGTGGGCTCGGCAAGCGGCTCTTCGTCTACGATCACGCGCTGCCATGTCGCTTTCAGGTCCATCTTGGGAAGTCCCTCATGCAGGAATTGCATGTCCAGGTAGGCCACGGTCTTGCCGCCGTATAGCGCGTGGAACATGCCCGTGTCGGTAAACTGGCCGAGCACCGTGGACTCCACGTTCATCTTTCGGGAGAGATCGAGAAAGCTATCGAGATGTTCCTTACTCACGGCAACCGTCATCCTCTCCTGGGCCTCCGACAGGAGTATTTCCCACGGTGAGAGGCCGTGGTACTTGAGCGGCGCCCGCTCGAGGTGAATGACACATCCGTTCGTATCGGTCGCCATTTCTCCAATAGACGAGGAAAGACCTCCGGCACCGCAATCGGTAATGGATGTGTAAAGACAGCGGTCTCTGGCGATCAAAAGAAAATCGGTCATCCTCTTCTGGGTGATGGGGTCTCCGATCTGGACTGCGCTCGTTGGTGAAGCCTCGGAAAGCTCTTCTGACGAAAAGGTCGCCCCATGTATCCCGTCTTTCCCGATGCGCCCCCCGACCATGAGAATAAAGTCTCCTTTTCGGGCCTTCTTAAGATAAGACTCTTCCCCCTGAATTTTCACGGGCATGATGCCGCAGGTACCGCAAAAAACCAGCGGCTTGCCGAGATATCCCCTGTCGAACACGAGCGACCCGTTGATGGTGGGGATGCCGCTCTTATTACCCCCGTGCTCCACCCCTTCCCTTACTCCGTTTAAGACCCTCTTTGGATGAAGCAGCCTGGGAGGTATGTCGCCCTTATAATCGGGCACGGCAAAGCAGAAAACGTCCGTGTTGAACACGAGTTTCGCCCCCTTGCCCGTGCCGAAGGGGTCGCGGTTCACGCCCACGATGCCGGTCAGCGCCCCGCCATAGGGATCCAGCGCGGATGGCGTATTATGGGTCTCGACTTTGAAGGCCAGATTATAGCGTTTGTTGAATTTAATCACGCCTGCGTTGTCCTTAAAAACAGAGAGGCAGAAATCCTTCTTCCCCTTCTTGTCCCTTATGGCCTGAGTAGATCCCACGATATACGTCTTAAAGAGACTCTCAATCCGCTCTCTCTTGCCGTCCTCCTCGTAATCGATGGAGGCATTGAATATCTTATGCTTGCAGTGCTCGGACCATGTCTGCGCGATAACTTCTATCTCGACATCCGTGGGCTTCTCGTCAAGTCCCGCTCCGTTTCTCTTGTTTCTCACATCGGCGCCGGCAAAGTATTCCCTGATCACGCTCAACTCTTCCCGGGACAGCGCCCAGGTTCTCTCTCTGTTGATCTTGAGAAGCCTCTCCATGTCCATACCGAAATCAAAGGTTTCGACGATAGGCTCCGCGCCAAGCGCCACTTTAGGAACAAAGACGCCCATGCCTTGATCATCTTTGTATTGGGCTATAGTCTTATAGCCGTATCTATTGATCAGCGTGTTTGCCAGCATGCCTTCGGAAATGGCCTTCACGTCATGCTCCGATAAAGACCCTTTCAGAAAATACATCCGTGAAGTGTAGACCGCCTCGCCGTTCTGGAAGGCCGCACCGTGAATCGCCTCGATTACTTCTTTCGCAGTCCTTCCCACGTTATCCGTGACCCCCGGTCTGAAGCCGACCTCTATGACCCAGTCGGCATCAAAGAGGGTGAAACCGTCTGTTATGCTCTTCTGAATCACCGGATCCACAAACGCATCACTCTCCATGATCTCCACCGTGCGTTCGTCCGTCACCGCATCAACGGTATAGACGTCGACCACGTGGGCCGCTTGGATCTCAAGACCGAAATCGGTTTTTATCCTCTTTCTTAGTTTCCCCGCCGGTACGTCATTCACGTTGTCTTTGTATGAGACTTCTATTCTGTAGGCCATATTATGATAGAAACTCCTTTAATCTTTTTATGCTTTCCGCAGCGTAGTTCTGGTCGTGGATCTCCGTGGTATAGAGTATACCGTCAAGACGACTTATCAGTCTTTTCAGTTCCCGGAAAGGGAAAGTCCCCATGCCGATAGGCATGTGATCGTCAGATGCGCCTCGATTGTCGTGGAGGTGCATCTCCCGTATCTTCTTGCTCAAAGGCATGAGCCAATTCTCAACAGAAACCTTGGAGAAAAGATTGAAGTGACCCGAGTCAAAACAGAAATAGAGGCCCTTGCCCTCGAAATGTCCCAAGAGCTCGATCAGGGTCGATGGTTCTTCTTCGAAGATATTCTCTATCATCACGGGAAGATCCTTGTCGGCCTCTTTGAGCACGTCCTCCCAGGTATCGAGGCTCGCATTGAGCCATACCTGCGCTCGCCCGTCGTAGAACCATTTATTATACCCGCCGTGGCAGACGATCCCTTTGGCATGCAGTATATTTGCCATCTCGATCGACTTCTTCAATTTGTCCTTGGTGATGCTTCGTATGGTATGATCGACACCACCGGGGCTCAAATCCATAAAGGGCGCGTGGACTGTGCAGACGATCCCTTCATTGTCGAGAAGACTGGAGAGCATCTTTGCATCCTCACGCCCTACCCGGTCTATAGCATCGTTATCAAAATAGATTTCTATGCCTACCCCAAACTCTTTAATACGCCGGATATTCTCTCTTATCATCGCGTACGGAACATTCGTCAATACCTCTGTCAATGCTTGATTCCCCCTCACTTGCCTTTCGAAACGATTGATTGACGGGCCTCGATGAATCTGTCTACAAGGACCCCCACGTTGTTTCTTATGAGATTAAGGTTCCCTATGTTCGCAACCCCGGCCATGTCTACTGACCATGTGCTCGCAAGTGTTTTCATGTTGGGACTGGCCTCCAGCGTCACAAGTTGCCTGAAATCAACGATGATCGTGTAGGCGTACCAATATTTCTCGGACTCATGGGTATTAATGCTGATATAGAGTATGGGTCTGCCGCTGGTTTTCAGCCACTGTTCCTGTTTAAGCACGGCGAGTCCTGATTTTGCAAGTCTCTCCTCTATGTCCTTCTGCAACTCTCCCTTGGTAAGCCCGAACCGTGGGGCATATTTCTGGATGTCCGGCTGAAGCTCCTCGATAACAACGGATACGCCCTTGACGTTAACAAGCGTCTGCCTGGTCAGCTCCGAGTCGATGGCAAAGAGAGCCCCGCTCGCTGTCGCGAATATAATGAGTGCACATGAGATCGTTATGATTGCTTTTTGTATCTCAGTCATACAGGTCCCCTTTGTCGCCCGATTCTATGCGTCCGTCAACACGCGTTTGAGCGCCCTGCAAACAACCTCAATTTCCTCCTCCTTCATGTTCGTATGAAAAGGAAGAGCGATAATGGACTCGCCGGCTGCCTCTGCCCGGAGAAAATCTCCGGATTTGAAGCCGAACCTTTCCCGATAGAACGGCTGGAGATGGATTGGTGTGAAATAGGGCCTCGTGGGAATGCCTGCTTTGGCCATGCGATCAATCACCGTATCCCTTTTCACACCCGTGGAAATATGCACCACATAGACAAACCAGCTCATCCTCGTGGTTGTCGGAGCGATCTCTAGAGGCTTGACCCCGTGAAGGGGTGCAAGCATGGCATTATATTGCCTGGCCACTGCATCTCGTTTTTTCAGAAGCTCATCGAGCCGTTTCAATTGGACTACACCCACGGCTGCGTTCAATTCGGACATACGGTAGTTGTAGCCCAGACGGGAGTGGTTGAGCCACCCGTCAAACTTGTCCCTGCCCTGATTTCTCAGGCTTTTAAAGAGATTGGCCCACGTCTCGTCATTGGTAACAAGCGCAGCACCTTCCCCTGTCGTCATCTGCTTGTTCGGATAAAAAGCGAAGGCGCCCGCCTTTCCTATGGCGCCCACGCGCCTTCCTTCATATTCGGCCCCGATGGCCTCACAGGCATCTTCGATCACGATGAGCCCGTGTCTGTCTGCGATATCAAGGATCGGCCCCATGTCCGCAGGCTGCCCGAAGATATGCACGACAAGTATGGCCCTCGTGCGCTCAGTGATTGCAGCCTCGATCATGCCCGGGTCCATGTTCAAGCTCACCGGATCGATATCCACGAAGACCGGCCGCGCCTTCTCAAATAGGATACAGTTTGCGGAAGATATGAAACTGAAGGGCGTGGTAATCACTTCATGCTCAGGGCCTATATCCGCCGCCACCATGCACAGATGCAGGGCGGAAGTGCCGTTTGTGACCGCCACGGCATATTTAGAGTGAGCCTGAGATGCGATCAATCGTTCAAATTCAACGGTTTGCGAACCGATGCTCAAGTTGCGGGACTGCATGACCCTGACAACGGCCTGTATCTCTTCCGCCGTAATATCGGGCATTGACATGGGCAGTACGAGAGACGAGTTGGAAAGATCACCTGTCTCTTCACTATTCTCCATAACGGAACCGAGAGAAGGCAGTGTCGTGCACGTAATAGCGATATTCTGGCATACGTGCTGGACATTCTTCAAGGTCTGCTCCGGGGCGCTCGGCATAGCGAGGATCACTTCGTCGATGCGCTCTCGCCTCACTATATCGGCGAGCTTTATGACAGGCCCAAAAATAGAAAGTCCCTGTGTCTTCATGCCGATCTTTTTTGCGTCATCATCAAGAAAGGCGACCGGTCTGAGTCCCATCTGAGGGTTATTTTTCAGTTCTCTCGCGATGCTGATGCCCGAGTCTCCGGCGCCTACAATGAGAGCTCGCCTGTTTGTCAAAATGCCGGTCTTCTTCCAGTCAATATCACCCGGGTAACGCTCGGAGGCCTTGATGAGAATCCTGAGGCCGCTTAGGAGCAAAACGGTGATCATGGCCTCCATAAAATAGAGGGACCTGGGAAACACGGCGATCAGTGAAGGTGTGAAGAGAAAAAAGGTCACGACGAAAAGCACAACTGAACCGGCGAGCACCGAGCCGACAAGCTGAATGAAATCGGGCGTGGTTGCGTACCGCCAGATGCGACGGTATACGCCCGCATAATAGAGAAACGCCGGTCGGATCACGATAGCCAGGAGGCTGAAGGGCCATATGGACCGGAAGTAATGGTTGAAAAGCTCGCTGCCGGGGTTGAATATCTCAAGACGGAGCATGAGCCCGAAGATAATTGAAATCAACGTGAGCAACATGTCCGCAACGATCATATACCAGTAGTGCGCCATGTGATTTTTGACCCTCAATAACCTGATATCATACGACTATGCTGTAAATAAACATAATTTTGTCGCTTTGACAACCCCATAGTTCGCACCGTTACTGTCCTTCGTAATGCCGTACATACTTCTTGAGCAGAGCCCGAAGATCATCGTGACCGCCACTTGACGAATCCGCAATCAGAGTTTCGAATTCCTTCAAGATACCTTCAATCTGTGCCGGGTTGTATTTTTGACCGTTTCTTGCTATGAAGACCTTTTCATGTTTGCTCGCCACGGTTCCCTCTTCGGCCGTCAATATCTCTTCAAAGATCTTCTCTCCCGGTCGAGGTCCGGTAAATACAATATCGATGTCTTTATAAGGTACAAGCCCCTGGATGGTAATGAGCTCTTCCGCGAGTTCAACGATCTTGACGGGCTCTCCCATGTCGAGGACAAAAACCTCTCCTCCCCGACCCATGGTCGAGGCCTGCAAAATCAATGAAACCGCTTCCGGTATGGTCATGAAGTATCTGACCATATCCCTGTGGGTAACGGTGAGAGGGCCGCCGTGCTTTAGTTGATCGAGAAATAAAGGCACGACGCTTCCCCTGCTCCCAAGCACATTACCGAAGCGCACAGACATAAAACGGGTACTCTTATCCCTCCTATCGGAAGCTTGATCTAACTCATCACCTTTGTTTTCGGCCGGCTCATCCTTCTGTCCGTTCGCGTTAAAGGCCTGGCATATATATTCTGCGATCCTTTTTGTTGCGCCCATGATACTTGTCGGGCGCACGGCCTTGTCGGTGGAGATCATTATGAATCTTTCCACATGATGCGCGAGAGCGGCTTGAGCAACGATATATGTTCCAAGCACGTTTACTTTTACAGCCTCTTTGGCGTTCTCCTCCATCATGGGCACATGTTTGTAAGCGGCCGCGTGAAAAACAATCTCGGGTTTAAATTGTGCAAAGACCTCTTCAACCCGTCTTGCGTCTCTCACGTCGCCGATGACAAAATGCGCCCGGCTCGACAGGTGGGGGTAATGACGGCTGAGCTTGAGAGTCATAGCATGGAGGTCCGTATCGTCTATGTCGAAGAGAACGACCCTGCCGGGCTGAAAAGCGCATATCTGCATGACAAGCTCAGAGCCGATAGAGCCACCCGCTCCCGTGATTAATACAATCCTGTCTTTCAAGAAATTTTTGATGAGGCTATAATCTATTTGCACCGTCTGGCGGCCGATCAGATCCTCAATACTGATATCTTCAAGCGATTTGAGATTCAGATCCGGTGTATCGAAATTGTAGATACGGGGGACGATCTTAATGGTGCCCACGTTGGCCCTTGTCGCCACATCATATATTTCCTTGAGTTTCTTGTGACTGAGGCTCGGAATAGCCACAATTACCGCTTCAATGGCCTCTTTTGCAATCATGGCCTCAAGCCTGTCGGTCTTCCCGCTGACCTTGATCCCGTGCCTCAACGTTCCAATCTTATTCGTATCATCGTCAAGCAAGGCCACCGGATAGAACTCGCCGTAGCCAAGCCTAGCCATGTCTCTTAAAATCATTTCGCCCGTGTTACCCGCTCCCAGGATAATAGTCCTCTTGCCCTTCTTTCTGATACCGCGTTCGCGTATCACCTCCAGGTAGAGCCTCTTCGACATCCTGAGTCCCGCCACAAAGAAGAGCGAGATGATGCCGTCAACAAGAAATATCCTCTTGGGAAATCTTGTGATCGGCACAGGCGGTAGAAGTGAATTGGGCAGGCTGATCACGATGAGAAGGAGTTCGGAAAGTATTAGCGCGAGCACGATATTCAACATATCGTTAATGCTCGCGTACCGCCACGACATGTTGTACACCCTGAAGGAAGCCAGAGCAGCGATCTTTATGACGATGAAAAAAAGAACTACTTCAGTCATCAGGCCGAAGTAGTCTATATTGAACGTAAAATCGAAGTGAAAAAGAAAGGAGAGAAAAAGCGAGACGACAACGAGCACCGCATCAGCGATGCAGAAGAACACAAAGCGTTTGGAGGTCGATGGTCCGAGAATCAATTTCATGATGCCTTTACGCGACATAGCCCACCGCGAACAACACCTTATAGTCGGAATTTGGGTGTATAGGGTCTATCGGAATCGGGGGTTCGTATTCAACCATATCATCCTGAATCTCAGGGGGCAGCGGTGTGAGCTTTCCCATGAATACTCGCTTAAGTATTTCTTTGCCCTTCATTGTTTTCGGTATAAGGCAAAGCTTTACCGCTCCTGATTTGATAACGGATATAATCTTATCTTTCAGCGTGCTGGCGCGAGTCGGGCAACCGCCATACAGAACTGTCTTGAAACTGGCACTCCGAAGAAGTTCGAATAACTCCGGTGCAGAGAAATACGTGTGGCTATATGGACTTGGATTGAAACCAGACCAGTCTCTATTTGTGGTGCAGATCAGGATGATACCACCATTCTTTAGTATTCGTCGAGCCTCAAGCACAAATTTCGTCGGTTTGGGAAGATAGTAAATAGCCTCATAGAGAATTACAACATCAAACGTCCCATTACCATATGGTAAATCTTGCGCATCAAGTTCTCTAATGTCGATATTTATGCGTCCTTTACATACCTCCCGTGCATATCGCAAATTATTTTCGTCTATATCGCCACCAACCACAGTTCTTGCATGTTTGGCGAGATAGCCGAGACCAATGCCTGCCCCGCAGGCCACTTCCAGAACGTCTTTGTTTTTGCAGAACTCGGAGGCAAATCCGTATCTGGCATACAATCTCGCTATCTGCTCCCGGGAACCTCTGGCGCCAGGAAGTTCTGTCACGATCGTGTAATCGTGCTTGGCTTCTTCATTTTTCATTATAGAAGTCCTTTATTGCCTCAATCACATATTCAATCTCTTCATTCTTAAGTTCCGGATATAGGGGTAACATTACAACCTTTTGGAAGAGGTCCTCGGTGTGCGGCAAAGGACCATGACTCAGTCTCAGGGCGGAGAATTGATGAACCGCCTTGCCTCCCCATGGAATGCTCACTTCGATCCCTTTCTTCTTCAAGAATGCCACTAAGTTGTCCCTGTTCTGCGCCTCAATTTCGTAATTCTGATATACGTCATAGTGAATTCCGTTTTCTATTGGTCTGGGAGGCAGCTTCAGCTCGTTTATCTGAGATAACTCCTTATCATAAATTGCTGCTATTTCCCTGCGTCTCTTTATCAAATCAGAAAGCATGTTGAGCTTATAATTAAGAATTGCCGCGTGCATATTGTCCATGCGGCAATTGAGACCCCAACGTTTTATATCCGTCGCTTCGTCCTTCCCATGATTTCTAAGCATTCTTAGTCTGCGCGCACATTCTTCATCATCCGTCACAATAGCTCCCGCATCTCCGAACGTCCCCAATAGTTTTGCAGGATAGAAGCTGAAACAGCCCATCAAACCGAATGTACCGGCACCTCTGTTCTTGTATCGGGCGCCCAGTGATTGCGCAGCATCTTCAATGATCACTATCTCATGTTCCCCGGCAATTCTTTCAAGCTTGTCGATATTATCGCACACTCTGCCATTAAGACTAACGGGCAGTACAGCTTTTGTCCTCGGCGTAAAGGACGCCTCAACCAGGTCCACGTCCATATTATGATCGCTAGCGATATCCACCAGTACGGGAACTGCTCCCAGAAATTTTACTACCTCGAGAGTGGCCACAAAAGTATGTGAAACCGAGATGACTTCATCACCGGGCCCTATACCAGCAGCTATGGCTGACAAAAGCAGCGCGTCAGTACAATTACCAACGCCCACGGCATACTTGCTCCCGACAAACTGTGCCAAATTTCTCTCAAATGCCTGCAGATCATCGCCCAGTATGTATGCACCGCGAGCAAATGTGTTTTGAACAATATCCATGTATTCATCTTTGTGAACGTCGAACTGAAGTGGATAATTGAAAAATTTTACCTTCATAACTAAATCAGTGCCCTTTCATTTCTTTCATCATGGCGTCGAATATTCTTTCGGGTGTCAGACCGTATAGCTCTCTCAGATAATGGGAATGTCCGATAGCGCTATTCAGCCTCTCAGGGACACCGATCCGCTTATAGAAGCCCTTATAGTCGCTCTCAGAAAGTACCTCGGCTATCGCCGATCCAAGACCACCATTTACAATGTGTTCCTCAAGGGAAAAAATCGCCTTATGTACTGACGCGCATTCAAGGACTGCATCTGTGTCAAGAGGTTTGACCGTATGCATATTAATCAGCTCAACGTCGACACCCTTCGCCTTGAGCATATCGAGTACTCGGCAGCCCACCGCAACCATATTTCCGATAGCAAAAATAGCGACATCCTTGCCTTCTCTGAGTCTCAATGCCTTACCTAGACGCATTTCAGGCGTCGCCTTATGAACCGGATCGTCTCCATTTTTTCCGAGCCGGATATACATCGGTCCCTCATGCTCACTGGAAATCCTTGCTATCTGCCTGGCCTCCATTTCATCCGCAGGCGCGACAACGGTCATATTCTGAAGGGATCTCATTAAGACAAAATCTTCAACTCCCAAATGAGTGAACCCTTCCATACCGTATGAAAGGCCGCCCCCTACTCCTACCAACCTCACATTTGCATTGTGGTAGGCCACATCGACTCTGATTTGTTCAAACGCCCTCATCACAAGAAACGGGACGATAGAATAGCAGTAGACAATCTTTCCTGAAAGGGCGAGACCGGCGGCAATCCCTACCATGTTGGACTCGGCAACCCCAATATCGAAGAATCTATCCGGACAATTCTTTCTGAAAGAATCAAACAACCTATATCCGAGATCGCCTGTAAGAATAAAAATATCGTCTCGAACACTGGCAATCTCCTCAATAACTTCAAAAAATGCTTCTCTCATCCTACTAGTTCCTTCAGAGCAAGTTCATATTCTCTAATGTCTGGTGACCGGTAATGCCACAAAAGATTATTCTCCATGAAGGTAACACCTCTCCCCTTGACCGTGTGGGCGACGACAACGCTCGGCTTGTCTTTCGCATATGGTATCTCCCCGAGATTTGCCGTGATCTGGTTAAAATCGTGGCCATCTACTTCCCTGGCAGCCCATCCAAAGGAAGACCATATTTGAGATAGTGATTCCAGCCCTATAATATCCTCAGAAAACCCGAGAGCCTGTATTTTGTTGTAATCGACGATCGCAATGAGATTATCAAGACGATGGTGCGAAGCGAACATTGCCGCTTCCCACACAGATCCTTCATTTAGTTCTCCGTCACTCAGCAGGACAAAGACTCTGCTATTTCTCCTATCTTTTTTTGCGGCGATAGCCATCCCAATCCCAACGGAAAGTCCGTGCCCAAGGGACCCGGTTGATACTTCTATACCTTGCCCTAGGTTTCTTGTTGGATGTTGCTCAAGCGTGCCGCCGTCAACGGCGAAACCATCCAATTCCTCTCGCGTCACAAAACCTGCTTCGGTTAGGACGGCATAGAGGGAAGGACACGCATGTCCTTTGCTCAAGATAAACCTGTCTCTGTTGCCATCGAAAGGATTCTTTGGAGAGATGTTTAAGATCTGAAAGTACAGGCTTATCAAGATTTCTACGCAGGAGAAACATGAGCCGATATGGGGACTCTTAGTTCTATATATCAGATCGAGGACTGTTCTTCTTATCGCGTTGGGTGAGGGGAACATATTCATCGGCCTCTCTTTTTTCTAGCATCAACGTGGTTCTCCAAATTACTTGGCAAATATAATACAATACTTTCCTCATCCAATCACTGCGAAACCGATATAAGGATCAAACTCGATCCGTTCGATCCTTAATTTAGCGACACCTATTGTTTCTAAGAGGGCTCTCGTTTCACCTGGCCAGATGGGATTATCCAGTTCATCAAAGGCTATTATGGCGCCTTTTGGCATCCTCGGAAAGAAATTCTCTATTGCTGTTTTTGTCGGCTCATATAGATCGAGATCCAGGAAAAGGAGGCTAACGATGAGATGCCTGTTTTGAGAGACAAATTTCGGAATAGTTTCGACTACGTCACCCTTGATGAGCTGGACTTTACCAATATGGCCCAGGAATCTGTTTGAATTATATATGGCTAACAGTTCGGTCAGCTCATCGAAAGAATCCGAACGAAGCTGATTCTTCTTAGGCTTCGTGACCGGGCTTGAATCTTTTTTCCCCACACTGGGGAAACCAGAAAATGTGTCGAAACCGTATATGCGCCTTGTTAGGTTTGCGGGTTCCAATACGGCGCTCATGTTTGCCCACGCCATGAGGCTAAATCCTCCGTACACTCCGCACTCGATAATCGAACCCTTGACTGGCAATATTTTCTTGAATATCTCGTAGAGGGTGAGCAATCTTGTCAGCTTTTGCCGTCTGATATACCTCGGAAAATTATCGAGCTTCACCTGGAGACTGTCGGGACTTTGATTGAAGATTTTTTCAATCCTCTTTCCTGCTTTCTTCTCCACCTCAGTTCTAAAGCCGCCTTCCGGTACAACCTTTTTCATCTAAGCCTCCGTTTTTGTGCGTCTTTCGAATAAGGCTCTTATGGTCATGAATATGATCCTTACGTCTGTCCGAAGAGACCCTTGATCGACGTACTGAAGCCCTAACCTGATTTTCTCTGGTGCTATCTTTTCTAGATAGTCTGCGTCAGGGTCAACGCTATCTCGGAGTATTTCGGCCTCATCTCTGAACTTTATTGACGCATAGTCGGTTATCCCCGGCTTTACATCGAGAAGTTTCCTTTCTTCGTCACTATAGAGTTCGACGGCCCAGGGGACTTGGGGCCTGGGTCCGACCAGGCTCATCTCTCCTTTTAATACATTAATCAATTGCGGGAGTTCATCAAGTTTATATTTCCTAAGAAATTTGCCCGTTCTGGTCGTTCTAGGATCGTTCGCTGGGGCTGAAGATGGTCCAGTCTTGTCGGCATCATTCACCATAGTCCTGAACTTAAGGATTCTAAAACGTCTACCCCCCCTGCCCACCCTCAAGCCTCTGTAAAGTATTGGCCTACCATCAATCGTCCTTATTGAAATGGCAATGAGCGATAAGATTGGAGAAAACAGAAGTAGTCCCAAGAGCGAAAGAACTGCGTCAAACAACCACTTTGCCTTTGGATCCCTCATTGTATTCTAGACGCCCCGTGAAAGCAGAGGTTAATAGTAACCTATATAGAAGATGGATCTAATCCTCGCTCAGACCATGCATTCTCTATCCCCCGACTTTGCATATCTCTTACGATAGACCTCTTGCCAGTTCTACTCCGAGATATCTCCATATTTCTGAACACTCGGGGGCTGTTGATCCTTTTCTGATAGCGATACTAGGGGTTTCAAAATCACCCTAGCGCTTACATCTATGGTCCAATTTTCCAGTACTATATGCATTTTGCACCCCTTCGATATGCAGAGCGTACTCTTCGTATATCTTGTCTGCATCGAAAATTTCTTTAAAGACTTGCTTGGCATTCGCGGACATTCTCCGATAAAGGTCGCTATTTTCGTATAGTATTGTTATATACCTGGCAAGCCCCTCTGAGTCACCAGGATGGTAGGTGAAACCAATCTCGTATTCGGCCAATAGGTCTTTCAAATCTCCATTGAATGCCGACACGATCGGGAGCCCGGCAGAAAGATATGAGAAGGCTTTATTCGGAAACAAGTCGACATCCTTTGAGGTTGGACACAAGCCCACATGAGACTTGGATAGTAGAAGGTCGATCTGATTTTTATCCAGCCAACCAGGCAAAATAACATTATCCAACTCACGTATACCTTTTCTGATTTGGGTTGAATTATCCCCGTCCCCAGCAAGAACGAATACTATATCCTTCTGCTTCATTGTCCGCGCGCACTTAATGATTATTGATGGATTATGGTAGGATGAAAAGGTCCCTACGAAGGTAACCACAAATTTATCGGTTAACGTGCTAAGAAGGATTCTGTATTCCTCTGAGGCATCACGTAAAATACAGTCTGATCTCCCGGCACCCAGATAGAAGACCTTATCCGTTACCGTTCGGTCTCGGTTCGCGTATTTCAAAGCCCATTTCAGGAACGTATTACTAACTGCGACTATACCACTTGCTATTTTCATTGCTTCTCTCGTCTTTTCAAAATCAGAGCGTAGTACAGCATTCGCAAGCTTGGTCAATCCTGGTGATACATTATCCAAGAATATATCGGGCCAGGTATCTCTAACGTCGAGAATGATGGGGACATGATTGTTTCTCGCATAGACGGCGGCTTCGTATGCAACATCGTGGGGCGGCAAGGAAGCTATCACAACATCGGGCTTTGGCATCTTTCCCGATTGACGTTTGAACTTATTAGCGATCAATTTGTGATCGAGATAACGTCGCATAGAGACATTCTTCTTGTAACCCGACCCTTTTATCGCTTTGATTCTCAACTTATGCTTCAGGGTAACCTCAGTATCATCCCTAAATAGCCATTCTTTTCTAAGATGGTCGAAGGCGCTGATCCACCACAAAACATCGTGACCTCTCTGCATCAATTTTTCAGCAAGAATTCCTGTCCGCATCTGCCTGCTATTCTTCGAAAGGGGGGTCGGTTCAGCTATTTGTACTACCCAGACATCCATTTAATCACTTCCGAAACAAATTAATTCTGAAGAGCGAACAAAAAAGAATCAGGCTTGGGGTTAAGAATGCATCCACCAACACCCCTTTGTACGCCTCCATTCCTGCACGGATCAAGTTTGGTATATTGCTAGTAAACGCGATAGGAGCAATAAAAATGACGACATTTGCCAATTTTTGCTTTCGCCGGTCCAATAAATTATAAGAGTTGTATAGCTTAACCCACAACCAGCCGAACAGCGCGGCCCCCATCGCGATGCCCACATATCCAAAGTTGAGGTACCATGCTGTCGCATGATGAATAGCATACCCTTGACCTTCAACAGCGCCTATCCTATCAGCATAATAGAAATAGATGTCTGCCGGACGATTGGGCCAGAAGATTCTGGGAACTATCGATGTCGCTAGACTAATTATGCTTGAACCATACGTTATTGGTATATCGTAATGCAAAGCCCCATATAGGGAGAAATGTGCACCGAATGCTTCGTTGCTAGAACCAATGGCCCTGACCGCATCACGTAAATCGCCGATCCTAATCCCGGATAGATTGTCCAGGGGGAGACCCCGAACAAGATCAACCACACCTATTGCAAAAAGGACCAATATAGAAAACACGACGTAACTATTTCGCTTCGGATGATTGGAATTCGTCAAATAGACTAAAAGAAAGAGAACGAAAGAAGCGAAGAGCTCATTTTTGTTACCCAGAACCAGACAAAACGAATACATGCTCGCCAGGAGAAGTACATAAAGAAACAAAATTAGTCTGCTTCGCCTGGAAGTAAAGAACATTGCATCTTGGCTGGATAGAAATATTGCCACTCCGATGGCACCCGAAAAAAGGGCCACGCGATTCAGAACTTGGTGCAATGTAAATAGGTTGCCTACTTCTCCCGGAATCCTCGTAATAACATACGCCGACATTCCAGACCTAAAAGAATAAACGATCGCACTACTAACAATCAAAAAGCTAACAGTGCCTGCTATACTACCTATTATTAGTACCGTCCTATGATTGACTGTCCCCAGAAGTGAAGGTGTGCGCTTTGGAGTTTTACATTTCTTGTACAAGAATAAAACTATCAATTCCACTATAATGATGAATAGACTGTATAAAACCAAGGTTAATAGATAATCATTGTCCAAATTAACAGCAAACAGTTTCTCCTCGAGATATTGATAATGCATTCCGCTCTCACCGCCTGTTTTATCCGCAATGATCGACCAGGCGCCGTAAAGAGACCAGTAATAGAGAAAGGCAATCCCTAAAGGAAAAGCAACGTTTCTTGTTCTGAGCCATATCAGAAGCATCAGGGCAACGATAATGCACGTTGCCGAGATAAGGGTAACATAGAACATCATAAATTCTTAGCCGTTCTGTTGAATGAGGTCTCGATATACAGACAATATCTTCGCTGCTACCACCGAATCAGTTAACCCTTCTTCCATTATCCTCGTTCTTCCGTTGGACCTTTCTCCCGCCTCAATCGTATCTGCTAAAGCTCTCGCCAGGGCATTTGGCTCTCTCTCGACAATCGAGCACTGGTATAATCCTCGAATTCTCTCAGCAACATCGCCCACATCGGTGGAGACTATCGGCAGGTTACACGCCATGGCCTCTTTAACGATAGTAGGGGATCCTTCGGAATCACTGCACACCAATAGACAATCCGCAGCGCTTAAATACAATGGTACGACGTTATGTTCTACATCGTTTAGAATCTGCAGTCGGGCCGTCTGAACATGGGATTTTAATCTGTCGAGCGTCGACAACGCAATATCCACTCTTTTTAGACGGGAAAAATTACTTTGACAGAATAGAATGACATGTCCGCTCAAATCCCATCCCAGTTGAGCCCGTGCATCATTCCAATCCAAAGGATAAAACAAATCTGCGTCCACTCCGTTGGGGATTACTAAGGCTCCACCACGTCTCCACCATAATCTATGTAATAGTCTCTCACTGACGCAAATAATCCTTGAGGCCCTTAACGCCGCCAAATTTGACATAATTTTTTGAACCATGTTCCTTAAGTGGCCTTCCACATTGGAAACATCATTTAAATCGCTTCCATGAAAAGTTATCATCAACGGTACACCGCATATTAAGCTGATTACGGCGCATAGAAACGATGTCAGAGTTCCAAAATGTGCGTGGATAATATGAGGTCTAAATCTTCCTATTTCTTTATAAAGCCGATACGATTCTTTTGCAATAACCAGTATGTTCGTCCTTGAAGACAGGTAAAATTCATGGACATTCACACCGTGCCTCACCAGCGATCTTATCTGATCTTTCACGAAAAGCATTTTTGAATCATTTACATTTCCAGGTACCGCCGCGATAACCCGGATTCTCTCGTCCGTCAGTGCCATTGTGTGTATCTCTTATAGTTCATACGGGTTGCATATTTGAGCATTAATTTGATTAAGAACAAACGGGGGGAAAGAAGGTATGAAATGGCAGCGAGAAAAACTCCTGCCCCCACATTGTTATTCTTCAATTTATTAGCTAGATAATTGACATAGGCAAATAATTTCTTTGGCTTCTCAAGTTGATGTCTATCGGATACCCAATTGGATCTTCCTTTGGTGGAAACCCTTTGGTTTATTGTCAAAGCATCCGAGAAATCTTTATATATATTATACGAATTGTAGATTTGAATTGCTCTTCTTTTATAGCTAACTGCCTCTCTTGAGATTCTGTAATATACGCAAACGTCATTCAGGTTTGCCATCCTCCCGTCAAAAAAAACTCTTGTCCACAGCGCAAGATCTTGGCTTGTATAATACTGTTCATCGTAGAGATATCTATTCCTAAATACCACGGAGGAGTGTAAGAATGGATTTTGACACTTTATCAACCATAAGCGTATCTCGCGATCCTCAATGGGGAATCTCCTTGTACCAATCTCCAAGCCATTGTCATCCAGACAGATTGCCTGGGTGCCTAACAGCAACAGATCGTGGCGATCCATGAAATAATCAATTTGTTTGGTCAATTTGTTTCCGCTCCATAGGTCGCCGTTGTCGATCCGAGCAATGTATTCGCCACGAGCACGTTTTAAACCAATATTGAGAGATTTAGTGAGTCCAAGGTTATGTTCATTCTTCAATAGTTTTATGCGAGAATCATTACGTGAAAAACCCTCCAGTACATCTTTTGTGTCATCCTGCGAACAGTCATCGACAACGATCAGCTCAAAATCAGCGAAGGACTGGTCCAACACGCTGGCGATTGTTGAATCTAAATAGCGCCGTCCGTTGTAAACGCTCATCAAAACGGAAACCCTTGGTGTATTGACGATCATAAATATCTTTCTGCCCACATCTGAAAATTCAATAGATACCACAGTTTTTCATAGCTCAACTTCTCTGAATTCCATTGTCTCACGAGGTTGCTGCAGGCCTTCACGTTTAACATGCCGGTCTTACGTAGCATTCTGTCGTCTAAATAACAGTCGAATAATTCATGCAATTTACTCCTGTACGGCTCCGAATTTAGCGGAAGACTGAAGCCCTGTTTTGGCCTATTCAAGGCCTCGTTCGGAAGATATTTGGACGCTATCCTTCTTAAAATATGCTTTCGTACCTTATTTCTATATTTGAATTTCATCGGTAATTGACATGCGTATTCTACTATCCTGTTATCAAGAAAAGGCTCGCGGCCTTCTAACGAGACACCCATCGTAGCCCTATCAACCTTCACCAAAATATCATCGGGAAGGTACCTGATAAATTCCACGTACATGAGAGCAGTCCTTAAGTCCCAGCCCTCACTAAAATCTATCTTCTTAAGCAAATATTTCATTCTGTTTAATTTTCCGCGAAAATTATTCTTCGTGGGGTGGCAGACATAGAGCATTCTTTCCGATGGTGCGCTATCAGCCAATTTAAGGATAAAGCTACTCAAATTGGTTCTATCGCCCAGTCTGAAATATGGGTCAAGCCTGTCAACAAACGGTCGGACGAAGAAATTGTACCCACAGAAAAGCTCGTCCCCGCCATCCGCCGAAAGTGCAACTTTAACGTATCTCCTAGCTATCATCGAGACGAGGTATGTTGGAAGTGCGGAACTATCCCCAAATGGTTCATCATACAACAATGGTATCTCATGCAGAAGATCGGCAACGTCTTGTGCATCGAAGTAGTATTCGTGGTGATCGGTACTTAAACGTTCAGCTACTTCTCTCGCAGAAGGAGCTTCGTTATATTGATTCTCCCCGTGAAATCCTATGGTAAATGTCTTCAATTTCCCGGTAAGGTTCTTTTGCAATAGAGTAGCAACAAGCGAGCTGTCAATGCCACCGCTCAAAAACACCCCAACAGGCACATCAGAAACAAGTCTGAGTTTGAAGCTCTCCTCCAGTATCCCTTCCAATTCTGTTTCAATTTCTTCATCGGAATTGCTTTCGGGCTTTCTCTGGCTCTGAAAACCGGTTAAATAGTATTTCTTCACGTCCCAATATCTTTCGTGGGCATATTCTTGTCTGTTAACATCGAACTTCAAAACGCACCCCGCGTCCAATTTCCGAACGCCTTTGAAGATCGAATAGGGAGCAGGGATATAACCAAATTGAAAGTAAAGAGATAAGGCTTTCCTATCAACGTCTTTCAGAAAGGTAGGGTGCTTGCAAAAGGCTTTTAATTCCGAGGCAAACATAAAGAGGGAATTCTTGAAATACCAATACAGAGGCTTAACTCCGACCCTATCCCTACAAAGCGTAACGGTCTCGCTTTTGTTATCCCATACCGCAAACGCCCACATGCCCCGAAATCTGCTTATACCATTCAGACCCCATTTGTGAAACGTCTTCAGAACTACCTCAGTATCAGAATTGGATTGAAATGTGTAGCCACAGTCCTCTAATTCACGTCTTATTTCGCGAAAATTGTAGACCTCGCCGTTGTAGGTTATGACCAAGTTGTCGTACCCCATCGGTTGATGTCCCATGGGAGATAAATCCAGGATTGAAAGTCTTCGATGCCCGACTGCAAGCCCCTTATCTTCATGGATATATTGACCAGCATCGTCCGGGCCGCCACGAAACATGCTATCCCTCATTTCTTCTAGGACTCCGTACATATCATATTGGCCCTTGTAATGGCCGTCTACGAAACCTACAATTCTACACATAGTTTGTTGGGCTAAACGGTACTATTGCAGAGAATTGTGCTGCCCCAGCCACACCTTCATGGTGTGAAGTCCCACTCTTAGCTTATATCGCACGGACCTGTCGCTCGAGAAAATTCTTCTAAAACCCCACTTAAGAAGTTGCCACGAAGAATTCTTTCGTTTAATATTGCCGAGAGCTCCAATTTCTTCTCTGAATTTTACTAATCTCTTCAAGGGAATCGTTTCAAGGTATATAGGTAAGTATTCTGAATATGATGCTCTCAGATTCTCCGGTCGGCAATAGGGTAGACTCCATGAAAAATCAGAGGGTAATATACCCTTGTCACGTGAGATCCTTTCAAGCTCTGTTCCGGGCAGGATTGTGGTGACGCCAGCGGAGGTATCAGATACGCATCTAAAGGACGCTAACAAGGTCTGCGCCATCTGCTTCGTTTTTTGCAAGTCCTCCATTGTTTCCGTTGGATGAGAAAGCATAAAAAAGAATGATACCTGTATACCGAGATTGTCGCATCTCTTTGCGAAATCATTTAGGGAATCCAGGTTGATATTCTTCTTGATAACCTTGAGTATACGAGGCGATCCCGATTCCACCCCCACGCTTACCGCTTTACATCCGGCCTTTTTCATCACATCCAACAGACTTAGATCGATATTCAATCGACTCTCAGCCCACCATGTGATATTCAGATTTCTTGAGACTATTTCATCACATATCGATCTCGCATGCTCGGCATTTACGGTAAAAGTCAAATCGAAGAAGTTAAAGGCTTTGATTTCAGGATGTTTTTCAATCCACATTTCTATTTCATCAACTACCGATTTGGCGGACCGAACCCTGTATCCCGAATTCTTTACAGAGCAAAAGATGCATTGGTATGGACATCCCCTGCTCGTTATAATGCTTATCGCCGGTATGGATTTTCCATTTTCAGTATATACCAATAATTTGTCTGAATAATCTTTATGGTCGAAGTCCGTAAGAATGGGTAGATCATCGAGATTCATTGGTGGGGCCGCATCAGGATTGTGACATATGGCGCCGTTCTTCCTGAACGATATGCCTTTTATTTGGCCCAGATCTTCGCCCTCTAAGAGGGCAGGAATAAGGTCACAAACGATCTCCTCAGCTTCTCCACGTACTACGACGTCAAGAGCGTCTGTATGCACTAAGGTATCGTGGGCACATTGCGAGAAGTGAGGACCTCCCGCTATTATATGCTTCTCAGGAAAGTTTGTCTTGAAGAACTCAGCAAGATGCAGAGCACCAAAACGCGTGTGAGACGTTGCAGTTAATCCGATGATCTTGGGTCCGGCTTCGCTAACTCGCCCGATAATCTCTTTCTCGGTGAACACATTCCTTTCCAGATCAAGTACATCGGCCTTTATCCCTTGTTTTCTCAACGCTGCGATAAGATAGAATACCCCCAGCGGCCTGCATTGCGAGAAGCCCTGATTCAGTTTATTCGGAGGAATAACAAAGAGGATTGACATTGATTGGTATTGCGGCGATTATTGCTGATCCATAAGTTTGTTGTTTCGCAAACAATATAAGGGACTTCCGACAAAAAATTTCCTTAAATTTCTAAACCTCAGTATGAACGGAAAGTATTGGGCAATTCGTTCTCCCGGTATAAACAATTCTATCATCATGCCTGCCTTTTCTATCTGCCTTTCAAATTCTTCAATCGTGATTCGATTGAGGCATATTTCCTTATCTACTTCAGATCCATTGGCCTCATTCACTCGTTTGTAATAGGACATCATGTTCTTCGATTGATCCCGTGCAAGCCTTCGACTCCAATATCTGTATAATGATTCTTCGGATACGATAGACAATGGCCAAGGGAAATGAACGTAAGGATGCAGGTGATGTCCTCCCCTGGATGTCAGGTAATCCATCGCAATTACAACTACTCCTCCCGCCTTCAGTATTCGAGCTACTTCCAATAGGGCATTTTGCGTCTCATCTATATGTTCAAAAACAGCGTAGGCAAACACTGTATCAAATGTGCTTTCTTTGAACGGAAGAAGCGACGCCGAACCACATATGTACCGGATGTTTTCATTAATGTTGTGTTCTTGTGCAAAGACCAACTTATCAATCTGATATTCTAGGCCCACAACGGCTGAAGCGCCTTGCTCCTTAAGGAGTTTTGTAAATCTCCCTAGGCCACATCCCAGATCAAGCACTTTGCGATCGCCAAGCCATCTGTTCTGCGGAAAGTCCGCGACGATGTTGCGAATATCTCCGGGCATTCGCTCTATATAACTCTTGTAGTCATGAAACACCGCCTTTTCATATCGGGGATAAAAAAATCTATTAGCAATAGAGATCTTTCTGTCCTCGTCGCATCCTGGCCACAAATATCTAAAACATAATAGCAAAACCAAAAACCGCAAATAGACGGTGACATCCAGTCCCAAGCTAAGCGCTTGTTTTGTCACGTTGAGAATGCGATCCTTGCTAACCATGTCCGATATTTCTCCCAGCTGCAGACAGATCGTGATAGACATAAGCAAAACCCAGTGCCGCCTGTGCCGATATGCCTATAATGTAGGCCCAGGCCAAACCATATCTTCCGTAATTAGGGAACAGGCAATAGCTGAACAAGAGGTGAAGAAGATAGCCGATCCCGTAGACTCTGGCCCCTGCGTGACTCCGGCTCACATTCAGGACCGGGATGAAAATGATCCACATAAGAGTAGCCGGTACGAGCGACCAGTTGATGAGCCTGAACAAAGGAACTATCTTTTCCACGGCATGCCTACTGAATCTGCCCCCGCCATAAAGCAGGCTGACAACCGTGTCGGCATTAAGATTTATCAAGACAACAGCGGCAACCGCAAAAATGAGACAAAGCAAAAACAAGTTCAAAAAAATGTGCTTTGCATGGATCAGTGCGGAATTCGCATAGTAGCGTATATATTTCGGGCCAAATATCTGCGCCAACGGTTTTCCGATAATCAATGATAAGGGGCTAACCAAGCTCAATGCATAGACTATCGAACTTGCAACTCCAGGCCCATCAAGAGTGGCCAGTCTTCGCATATAGAACATACTGGCCTGCGCCAGTATTGCCACCACCATGAACGACGAACTCTGTCTCGCAATGTCTTTAACTTCTTTTATGTTCCAACTGAACGATAGTCTGTATTTGAGCGCGGTCGTCCTTCGAAAGACATACCACACCAGGATCAAGCTAATGAAGCTCCAGGCCAAAAGTCCCGATGCGATTTGCACCAAGCTTATACTCGCGCCCGAGACCAGCATCCAGATAATGACACCTAATCTCGTGATGAGCTGAGGAAGCTCAGATGCTATGGGTATTGCATAGGCGAAGAGTATTGCACTCAAATAGGTCGACATGCCGAGTGTGAAGGCGATCGGGCACATTAGCAGGATCAGCGTTTGAATCATCTTCTGTGTACTGGACGAAAGTCCAGGAGCAAACAATATAGCGATTTCCTTTGAGAAAATAACGCAAGCAAGGAACAGTATTAAGCCGAAGCAGAGCATGCCGTTTAATGTCGTCGAAAATACATCATCGATTTCAGTGGTGTGAGAAGCTACCATTCTTGAAAATTGTGCCGCTATAATCCCGTGCAAGAACGCAAAACCACTAACATTCAGAATGATAAATGGAACTGAATATGCGATGTTAAAGCCATCCATTTCTTCCGAGATACCAAACTTATTTGCAAGTACTTTTAGAAAAACATACCCGATTATCGAATTGAATCCTATCTGCCCCGTAAGAGCCCAGTGTTTAAATAGATCGTTCCTGGTCATCTTCACATCTAAACACTTAGCAAGTTATTTTGGCTTAACCGCATGATAGCTTGTAAATCCCCAATCGCTTGGTTCTATCTCGATAAGGCCGAGATCTTTGAACCAGGTGAATACTTCGTACGGTTCGTGAGCAGACTGGTAACTTGGCGTGACGCTGTCAAAGGTGTCTAACAAAGACCACTTCTTGTCCGGCAGTTTGATGTAGGGAAAGAGACTCCGAATAATTCTACCCATCAGGGGAACCTTAAGGGAAAAACTAATTACGTAAACAGTGACCAATGAATAGATCAAGGGTGGCAAATATCTAAAAAATCGCTCCAGAAGCTTAAATAATTTCCTATAGAACTTAACGGTCGGAAAATCATAATATCCGCCCTTGCTGTACACGCTTATCGCCACCCACCCTCCTTTCTTCACACTCTTTGCCATCTTCTCGACACCTCTTCGCGGATCAGGAGTGTGGTGCAGTACCCCTATAGAGAAAGCCCCATCCGCCGCTTCGCACTTGATTGGCGGATTTAACATATCGCCCTGGACAATCAATACGTTTCTGTCATTTTTGAAGCTCTCGTATGCTGATTCAACAGAAGCGCTTAAATCTATACCGATGACACGTGCATTCTTCATCCTCGCTATCTCGATAAATCTCCCTGAGCCACAACCAAAATCAACAACCAGCGCGTTTCGCATATCTTTGGCTGTCACTGTGGTTATCTTTTCCCACATTCGGAGCGTCCATCCCTCCATGGGTTTTCCAACATTGTGACTTTCAAACTGAACCTTAGCCCATTTATTCCATTGATATCCGAAGGAATGTGCATAACTATTATTCTCTTGATAGCCTGAGAACCGCGGAATGCCGCGCACGATAGGAAAACGATTTGTGGCGGAATACAAATAGCCCTCAAATATGAATCCATCATTTTCATGGATGATTTCAACGTCTAACGGCTCTTTTGTTAGTGGATCACATAGGTATTGGATAAACGAATCGTGCATTTTGCCACAAATCTATTTATGGGGCTTTTTTCGCCCAGGGCAGGAACGCTTGCAGGCTACCGCCATGCAATGTGATGTAACCACATTGATCTCAAAGATAATTCTTTTCTGTAACAAACCGACTTAATCATCAACTATACAACAACATATATCATCCATCACGGAATTCTATGGCATTAAGAATGTTCATCATTGGCTGCATTTTTATACCATATTTTATCTGCAATACCCGCATAAATCCATTTCCTTACGAAGAACATTTGATCGCGCTGTTCGATGTTTTTTTGAATGTTGAACGCTCTTGTCTGCTCTGCAGTAGCAATGTTGGCTTTCGTCCGAAATAGAACTAAATTGGATGGGATCTGCGAGAGCGATACCGGGTCTATACCTCGCGAAAGATGCTTGTTCCGCTATCGTCCGAGCCTTACTATTCCGGCTGGCGTCGTGGGCAGGTATTCATCGTTTGTCTTCGATGGGAGATTCTTTATTCCCCAAGGGTCAGATCTCAGCGGAAAAGCATCGGGGTAAAATTCATCATCTTCGCTTCCAACTTCAATACTTCTTTTGTCAGCTTTCCAGTACGAATATGACCTCCAAAGTGACACGGAATTCCACGATCTTGCCGTCCTCAACCCTAGCGCGCTGTTCCTTTACCCTGAGCCCCGTTATTCCTCTGAGAGTTTTAGAAGCTCTTTTAAAACCGACCAGTATAGCGTCCTCAAAGCTTTTTGGGGAACCTGCAATAATTTCAGTAACTCGTGCGACTCGGCCTTCCGATCTCATAGACCCTCCTAGGCATTCTTTTTCACAGGCTATCAAGACACTCATCGAGTGTCAACATTTTTATATCGTCAGACTGTTCCGAGGCGCTAGATTGCCATATCCTGTCTACGAACACCAATTAGATAATAGTTTCAGGTTCAGACAAAACACGTAAAGCAACCACAAAAATTGTAGAGTTCTGTGGGAACAGATTAAACCGACGATTGAAACTTACTGTATAATCGAATAGTTATGCTATATCGGATTGTGGCACATGTCTTGCTTAAATTGAGTAGCTATGAAGGATTGTCGGTCTAGAATACCCAGCGAAACTGGTACCTTCAGCGAAAGATTATGCAAGCAGTCAGGTTACTTTGCTGAAGATGAAAGAACTGATCTATCCTTCTTGGTTCCCTCCGTAATCTTTCGCTCACTACATAAAAATACGGCAACTCCGGAAGTAATTGGAGTTGCCGCTAAGAAGCTGGGGTACAACCGTTCCTTACTGTCTCACTATCTGCCAATCCGTGCTCACAGTACCGCCGAAATTGCCCCCGCCGGTAGCGGTGACACCATTCATGTACCAGATATAGTTTTGACCGGTGGAGGTGTTTCTCCAGAGGATATCGGGATGACCATCGGAGTTAAAATCGCCAACACCCGCAATCTGCCAGTCCGTGCTCACAGTACCGCCGAGATAAGCGCCTCCAATGACTGCAAGGCCATTCATGTACCAGACATAGTCTTGACCGGTGGAGCTGTTTCTCCAGAGGATATCGGGATGACCATCGGAGTTAAAATCGCCAACACCCGCAATCTGCCAATCCGTGCTCACAGTACCGCCGAAATAAGCGCCTCCGATCATTGCCGCACCATTCATGTACCAGATATAGTTCAGACCGGTGGAGCTGTTTCTCCAGAGGATATCGGGATGACCATCGGAGTTAAAATCGCCGGTGGCAACAGCCTTCCAATTCAGATCTGTCACAGTGCTCACGGGCGCTCCTGCGGTAATGTTTACTCCGCTCACGTACCAGACATAGTTTTGCCCCGTAGTATTGTTCCGCCAAAAAACATCAATCTGCGGGTTGTAACTCACCTCGGACGAGTAGTCGCTTTCCAACCTATTGGCATCGTAAGCGGTTGCGGCAAAGTAATACGTCACGCCGTTAGAAAGGTTGGGCACCGTATACGTGATGGCATTTCCCACATCAATCACCGAGGAGTAGTTTTTGCTGGTAGTCCCATAATAGATTTTGTAACCCGAGGCGCCAGTTTCAGCGGCCCAATCGAGGGTAACCTGAGTTGCATTGGCGCTCTGGAATGCAAGAAGGGAACAACTAAGAATAAGACTCAATAGACCTACGTATGGGAGCAGGAGAAAACCCCAGTTTCTTTTATGGGATATTTCGGTCTGCATAACAACCTCCTGACTGTTTAGTTCTGGCCAGGAGAATTAGCACAGTGGATATGCTCTTCTCCATGGTAGCACTACTGCCATATCTCCTTCCCGGGGGACGTAGGCTAGTTGCTTTGCGTCCTGCTCTTTCGAACAGTTTGCCTTTTTCATAGATATTTTGTAGCATCTGTATCTTATTATTATCGATGACATGTATCACAAAGTTCATGGTTTTTCTTTGATACGATTTTACATCTGATTATTATTTATGACATCCATCACATAGCCCCAGCGATTAATCAAACGAGATTTATGAAAATTATCTCCGGTCTTTTCATTAGCAACTTACGTGCCATGAAACTCTATATAATATAAATATTTGATATTGTTAGTTAAAGTAAGTCTTAGCGAATTCGCCGTAACTCGACTTGTGTCATTTTTTCCTGCACTGCATGGAAAGATTGTGTATGCAATTTCCTACGAAAAGAAGATATGAATGAAAACCGCAGTCATTGCAGCCCGTTTCTGGTCGTTCCAAGTCCTTCTGTCCCGCGAGCCTTATCGCCCATAAACGTGGTTCTCTTGAAATCCTCCTTGACCGCCAAGGAGAAAGATGTGCAAACCTATTGCCCATTACGGCTAGAAGGGCTAGATTCTCGAGTGTTCCTCGAGATCAACGTTACCTTTGAGAAGACAGCGACGTTTGCCCGGTCCTTGCCGATTTCTTGCTTCAATACCGAGCGATCCACCAAGAATAGAACTCAGAACATAATCCTTAAAGATATTCAATACAATTCTCGTTGGTTTGTTATTATTCGCCAACTGTTTTATTACCTTCGAGCGTGTTTTACGCAGATCCTTTCTTGCCTGCAACGCACATACTATAGGAAAGCTATACGGTCAAGGACGGCCGAACGGAAGGCTACCCTTTCGGTTACCAACGGATGACCTTCCGTTCAAAAATGTCTGTAGCCCTTAATGACCCACGATCTGCCAGTTGGGATCGTTACAACTACTCAAGAATACCCCTCCGGTCACTGCAGTTCCGTTCATATACCAGACATAGTTCTGACCGGTAGCAGAGTTTCTCCAGAGGATATCGGGGTTACCATCGGAG
>DATKMQ010000097.1 GCA_035541755.1 Syntrophorhabdaceae bacterium | reverse complement strand
CATCTGTCATCGAAATACCGAGGACGCCACAGGAAATCGAGGCGGAACAAAAGGCAAGGGAGGAAGGCGATCGACTTTTGAAAAGCGGAAAGGTCGCTGTTTTGATCGTGGCCGGAGGTCAGGGTTCAAGGCTAGGTTTTGACGGTCCAAAAGGCGTCTATCCGATCTCTCCGATAAAAAAGAAATCGCTCTTCCAGCTCTTCGCAGAACAGCTAAAAGCGAGGTCAGTACGCGCGGGCAGTCAAATCCCTCTTCTCGTTATGACGAGCTCAGAAAATCACAGGGACACCGTAGAATTCTTCCAGGCGCACAACTCTTTCGGGCTCGGCCAAAATACATTCTTCTTCCGGCAAGAAATGCTACCTGCGATTTCACCACAAGGCCATCTTGTCCTTGAAAATGAGAGCGGCCTGTTTACGAACCCAAACGGGCACGGAGGTTCATTGAAGAGCCTCTACCAGTCAGGCCTTGTGAACAAGCTCATGGAAAAAGGCATTACTCACCTGTTTTACTGCCAGGTCGATAACCCTCTCGTGAAGATCGCCGACCCGGTCTTTCTGGGTTATCACACTCTTAACCACTCGGAAGCCTCGACAAAGGTTGTGCGCAGGAGAAACGTGAGCGAAAAGGTGGGTGTATACCTTCATCAAGCCGACAGGGATATCATTATGGAGTACAGCGATTTAGCCGCCGAGGACATGTCGGCCATTGACGATCAAGGAAACGTTCTTTACTGGGCCGGCAATACCGCTATCCACATATTCTCGCTCGCTTTCATCCGACGGATCAACGAACGCGGTTTCGCCCTTCCATATCATTGCGCGAGAAAGAGGGTCGATCGAACTCCGGCCGGCGGCGAATCTGAGACCCTGGATGTCTGGAAGTTCGAGACTTTTGTGTTTGACGCCATCCCTCTGGCGGAGAGGGCATGCTGCATGGAGATCGTTCGCGAACAAGAGTTTGCTCCGGTAAAGAATAGCGAAGGATCGGACACCCCTCAGATGGCCCGTCAGGCCATGGAAGACCTCTTCAGAAGCTGGCTTGAGAAGGCCGGATGCAAGGTCGCGGCAGGGGCTCACGTGGAAATTAGTCCCCTCTTCGCCCTCGATCAGGAAGAATGTGTGCGGAAACTAGGGGATAAGCCCATGACCTTTGAAGGGGATGTGTATATAGAATAGAGATTGCCGGCCTGAACACACGCGGTCGTAAAGCAAACACAGGGTGGCATATTTCCCGACCGAGCAGGGCGTTACGCTGGCTTGTTTCGCGCCTGTCCGATCCAATCGAGTACTTGAGAGATATTCTTCGAAATCGTCTCGAAGTCCCCTTTTGCCATCAAATCTTTGGTTATCAGGGCAGAACCCATGCCCACGCACGCTACCCCCGCTTGAAACCATTTTGTGATCGACTCTTTTGTTCTCTCCACCCCACCTGTGGGCATGATGTACGACCACGGCATGGGAGCGAGAATGTTTTTGACGAATTCAGGGCCTCCCACCTCTGTGGCTGGAAATATCTTTATTATCTCAGCCCCGTATTCCTCGGCCTGAGAGATCTCTAAAGCGCTGCCACACCCAGGTATATAGGCGATCTTTCTTCGATTACAAATCCTGGCTACTTCACGACTAAAAATAGGCGCAACGATGAAATGAGCACCGCTGTTCATATACAGCGATGCAGTGCCCTCATCCACCACTGAGCCGGCGCCGAGGATAAGGTCCGGGAGTTCCTTTTCACACCATTTGAGGAGCTCGGAGAATACCTGGTAGGCGAAATCCCCCCTGTTGGTGAATTCGAGGACCCTTACGCCTCCGTTGGCCACTGCCCGAGCAATCCTCTTGGCTGTCTCGAGGTCCTGGTGATAAAATACGGGAACGAGCCCACCCTCGATCATCGTATTCAAGACCTCTAATCGTCTAAAACGTGCCATGGCCGCCTCCTCCCTTAAGGACCTGCGCATAAATCCTGACTTATCACCTCAAAACCCTTCCCGATGTCTCTCCCGACATGATCTTTTCTACATCGCCCACTGTCACTATGTTAAAGTCGCCAAATATGGAATGCTTGATGCACGATGCTGAAACCGCAAAATCAAGCGCCCTTTGAAGATTGTGTTCGTATGTGCGCAAACCGTAGATCAGTCCTCCGCAAAAGGCATCGCCTGCGCCCACGCGGTCTACGATATGGGTAATGTCGAAGGCAGGTCCCACGTAAAACGCGCCGCCGTCAAATGCCACTCCCGACCACGTGTTATGGTTCGCATTTATGCTGCCTCTTAGGGTTATGGCAACGATTTTAAGACGCGGGAACTGCTCCTTTATACGCTCCGCCACGAATCGATAATTCTCCGCACTGACTTTTCCCGCTGCCACGTCCGTATCAGGTGCTGCAATCGAGAGGACTTTTTCCGCGTCTTCCTCGTTGCCTATGGCGATATCGCAGTGCCCCACCAACTCCGGCATAATCTCTGATGCCTTCTTCCCCCACCTCCAGAGTTTGTCGCGATAGTTCAGATCACAGGAAACGGTGAGGCCTCTTGCCTTCGCCTTTATAATCCCTTCCAGACAAACATCGCAAAGCCCTGCGCTTATTGCCGGCGTGATCCCCGTCCAATGAAACCAGTCTGCATCCTCGAAAACCTGGTCCCAGTCAATCATGCCTTTTTCAATTGTGGCGATCGATGACCCGTCGCGGTCATAAATCACCTTGCTTCCCCTCTGAGCCGCCCCATGTTCGAGAAAATAAATCCCGACGCGATTCCCTCCCCTTATGATCTTGCCGGTCCCCACGCCAAAGCTCTTGAGGAATGCAATTGAGGCGTCTCCGATGTCGTTTTGCGGCAGGCGCGTTACGAAATCGGTAGCCATCCCCCACTGGGCAAGAGAAGCAGACACGTTCGACTCGCCGCCGCCGAAAACAATATCGAATGACCGCGCCTGCTTGAACCGCAAAAACCCCGGCGTGCTCAACCTCAACAGGACCTCTCCGAACGTGATGACTTTCTTCACCTCATACCCCCAATCATCGGGCAAGCCATCCACCGTCCACGGCTATGGTGTACCCGTGAACGTAGCTCGACGCCTCCGAAGCGAGAAACACTACAACGCCCTTCAGGTCCTCCGGCACACCCCACCTTTCCGCCGGTATTCTTGCGAGGATCTCTTCGCTTCTTTTCGCGTCTTTACGCAATTCAGCGGTGTTGTCCGTGGCCATATAACCCGGAGCGATGGCATTAACATTGATATGGTGTTTTGCCCATTCGTTCGCCATGAGCCTGGTGATCCCCATGACGCCGCTTTTACTCGCCGTATACGATGGTACCCGTATACCCCCCTGAAAAGAAAGCATCGAGGCAATATTGATTATTTTACCTCCGGTTCCCTGGTTCATATACTGTTTTGCAACGGCCTGGGACAGAAAGAATACCGTCTTAAGATTAACGCTTATGACATCGTCCCAGTCCTTCTCGCTGAATTCTATAGCATCGGTCCTGCGTATGATTCCGGCATTATTCACGAGGACATCGATTCTTCCAAAACCAAGTAGTGTCTTGTCAATTATGGTTTGTATCACTCCTGTTTGCGACAGGTTCGCTTGAACCCTGAGAAACCTCCTCCCTATTCCTTCGACCATTCTTGCGGTTTCGTCGAGGTCATTCAGGTCAACACCCACGATATCCGCGCCCGCTTCAGCAAGACCGACTGCCATACCCTGGCCCAGGCCTGTCCTGGCGCCTGTCACGATAGCCACCTTGTGAGCCAGGTTGAACTGATCGATTATCATCTTCGCCTCCTCACTCTATTTCAATTCTAACATAGGAACATTATCCATGTCAGTGAATGTCTGATTCTCTCCCACCATGCCCCATATGAACGTGTAGTTTGACGTGCCCACGCCCGAATGGATGGACCAGCTTGGTGATATAACGGCCTCTTCATTTCTCATCACGATATGTCGCGTCTCGCCCGGCTCGCCGAAGAAGTGAAACGCCAGTGCATCCTGAGGCAGATCGAAATAAAAATATACCTCCATGCGCCTGTCGTGTGTATGTGTCGGCATGGTGTTCCACACGCTGTTTAACGCAAGCTCGGTCATGCCCATCACAAGCTGACAGCTCTTCATCACGCTTGGATGAATGAACTGATTAATGGTTCGCACATTTACCTTATCAGGATCCCCGAGGTGTACTTTCTGTGCATCCTTCTTTGAAAGCTTGATCGTTGGATAAGAGGCATGCGCAGGAGCACTGTTAAAATAGAATCGTGCAGGCTCATCCGGGGAGGCACTCCTGAATGATATCTCTTTGGACCCCATGCCGATATAGAGACAATCCTTTTTATCGAGTTCGTACTCTTTTCCATCGATCACGACAGCGCCCTTGGAGCCAACATTGAAGATGCCCATCTCTCTGCGTTCCAGAAAATAGTCGACACCAAGTTCCTTCATCACGCCGAGCGCCACATTCTTCTGTACCGGACAGACACCACCCACAATGATCCGATCGACATGGCTGTAAACCATCTTTAACAGGTCTGTTTCAAAAAGGCCCTGAACCAGGAAGTGTCTCCTCATAGTATCGGTGTCCATTGACCTTAGCTGATCCGGGTGGATTGAATATCGAGTATCCATCATAAGCGTTCTCCTTTCTTCGTGTAAGTCACGATCATTTGGCCTGGACCTCAACTCGCGCCCTCAAACCCATGATGTAAACCACTATGTTACGAATGGAATATATGATCATCAATGCGCCTGACACAGGCAAACACGAATAGAGGATACTTTTCGGTATGGCAAAAGCGTTTGTCACGTCCTGCGCTAAAACGGTTAATTCATATGAATAATAGAAAAAGATCCCAACAAAGATCAGGACCATGAATTCCACGATTATCCTGTATACGCCCCTACCCGAACGGTTCTTGATAATGCTTACGCCTATCCAGTTGCCCACGCTAAAATGTTCCCTGCTTATAAAGAGGGCCGCCGACCCGTAAAACACGAGGTATGCATAGAGCAACTCAACGATTTCATCAAACCAGTGGAGCGACGCCACAGGAACGAAGCGCACAAACACGTTGGCCGATACTAATATCGTAAGCAGAAAGAAACAGATAATCGTGATAACTTTCAAAATACTGAGCACAGCCTTATCAACACACTTTACTATGTTCATCAAAGTCTCCATAGTCATCACCCTCTATTTACCCATCACGAGGTAGGGGAGAAAGGTGGAAATCGTAGGCAGATACGCAATTACCACGGTAACCACAAAAATACCCACGAGGTAGGGCAGCACCTCTTTCGACAGTTCACCCAGACTCACCTTGCTGAAGCTCGATACGGCAAAAAGACACATGCCCACAGGCGGCGTCAGGTTCCCGATCATAATGAGCAACGTCATGACCACACCGAAATTTACGAGATCGATGCCAAACTGACGCGCTATCGGCGCGAAGATGGGGATGGTAATTATGAAGATCGCGTTCCCTTCGAGAAAACAGCCGAGTATCAGCACAATCAAAATCACCATGGCGATAATGCCGGGAGGCGTGGCGCTCATGTGGGTAAGGCTAAAGATAATCTGATCGGGAATCTTCTGGTGTATGGTAAACCAGCCGAAAAAGCCCGCCGCTGCAATAATAAACATAAGACTCACGGTCTGTTTAATGGAAGCCCAGAAGACCTTGGGCAGATCTTTCAGTGTCAGATCCTTGTACAGAAATCCGAGGAATAAAGCGTACAGGCAGGCAACTACTGCAGCCTCGGTGGGCGTAAAGATACCGGTCAAAATCCCGCCGATCACGATGACCGGCGCGAGCAGGGCCAAAAAGGCCCCTTTGATACTCACTATGATCTCCTTCAAATCCGCCCTCGGCGCCTTTGGCAGGCCCCAGCGCTTGGCCAAAACCCCTATTGCGACCATCAGGGCGATGGCCATCAATAATCCTGGAATGAATCCGGCCAGAAAGAGTTTGCTCACCGATACGCCTGTCAACGCCCCGTAAAGGACAAAGGGGATGCTCGGAGGAATAACAGGGCCGATGGTAGAGGCCGATGCAACGATCGCAGCCGAGCTCTTGGGTTTAAATCCGTTATCCACCATGGCCTTGTGCAACACCTGACCCAGGCCTGCCGCATCGGCGATCGCCGAGCCTGACATTCCGGAAAATATCACGTTTGCTACCACGCACACGTGACCGAGACCTCCGGGAAGATGCCCGATGATGGCTCTCGCGAACCGGAATATCCTGTTGGTTATGCCGCCCGTGTTCATAAGGTTACCGGCCAGGATAAAGAAAGGCACCGCGAGCAGCGTGAAACTCGTGGTTGACGCATACATCCTCTGCGGCAGCATGGTTAAGAGCGATCCATTACCCAGGCCCACGAAAAAGGCGATCGCCGTGAGGCCCATGGCGACGGCAATCGGAAGGTCAATCATAATGAGTATTAATAAGACGAGAAAAATCATGAGAGTAAGCATTCGATCACCCCGTAATAAGCCTCGACAGATCAAACCGCAGGAAAGGATGAATCGGAGGTCATACCCGATACATCCTTTCCTTCACATCAGGATATTCTAGAAAAAGATGCGTCTGTTATTTCGCCTGTTCAGTCATCTTTATGAAGGCGGCTATATTGTCCTCCCCGGCGATAGCTTTCATGCGATCGTACGCGGGCTTCATCAACGCCTTGAATTTAGCCTTGTCAGGATAGGTTACTTCCATACCGAACTTTTCCAACTGTTTTATCTGGTCGGCCTCGGCATCTCTCACCGATTTCCTCATCCAATCACCCGCCTTTTTGCTTTCTTCTTTAATGATCCTCTGCTCAGCGGGCGTAAGTTTGTCCCATACCTTCTTGCTTATCACGTGGACCATGGTGTTGTAATTGTGGCCCGTCATTGTCAGGTACTTTTGTGTCTCGTATATCTTATTTGAATAAATCACGGCGATAGGGTTCTCCTGGCCATCAATCGTTCCCTGCTTTAAGGCCATCTGCAGTTCGTTAAAATTGATGGTGGCGACAATGGCTCCCAGGGCTTCCATGGCTGCCTGTGTCGGCAGTTCCGGCGGTGTTCTTATCTTCAGCCCCTTCACATCTTCGGGATTCTTTACAGGATGTTTGCTGTTCGTAAGATTCCTGAATCCCCATTCCCAGTTTGAAAGGAAAACCAGACCGGCCTTATCCAGGTCAGGAACGGCCCACTTGATGAACGGTCCGTCCAGGACTTTATCGGCGTGTTTGTAATCGTTAAATATAAAGGGAAGCATCACGCAATTGAATTTCTTGGAATATTTTCCAAGCTGTCCCTGCGTGGGCAAGCTCATGTCCACCGCCCCGAGGATATTCTGCTCAAGTACTTCAGGCGGCGACCCGAGGGCGTTGTTAGGATATATTACTATTTTGATTCTCCCGTTCGTCCTTTTCTCCACGGCTTCGGCGAACATTTTGCTTGCGATATTTCCGGGATGGTCGTCGGCCGCAAAGTGAGCCAGCTTCATTTCGATGACGGCAGGTTTGGCAGCCTGTCCATAAGCGAGTGAAACACTGAAAATCAGGAACAAAAGAATGACGGATAGCTTTTTCATCTTGCCCTCCTTATTTTAGTTGGTGTTGATAAACATTCTACGGCTATGCCGGATTTTTCACGAGCAAGCCTTGAATCCCAAACGTTCTGAGATTTCCAGCGCTGTTTCAATCAACTCTCTTTTGAGCGTATCTTGTATGGATTTCTTTGTAACCCTGAAGGCGGGACCGGAGAGACTGATCGCGCATACCGCTTTGCCTTTATCGTTGAAGATGGGGGCCCCGATGCAGCGGATGCCTACCTCGTTTTCCTCGTCGTCGATGGCGTACCCCTGGTTCTTGATGATTGCGAGCTGCGCTTTCAACTCTCTCGGATCCACAACGGTGTGCGCGGTCTTTCGAGCCAGTTTTTTTTCCTCGATAAGATTGTCGACGTCTTCTTCCGGCCAATAGCAGAGCAATACTTTTCCCACGGCACAGCTATGTGCGGGGTTGCGCGAGCCCACCTTGGATGACATCTTGAGCCCCCCGGTCGTCTGCTCGGTTTCTAGCTTATCGATGTAAACCACCTCATTGTTATCGATGATTACCATATGCACCGTCTCTTTTGTGCGCTCCACAAGGTCTTTCAAAAGAGGCTCGGCAACCTTTCTCAGATCAAGCTGATTGATAATGAGGTTTCCCAGTTCAAGCAGCTTGAGTCCCAGAAGATAGTTCTTGGTCTTTGCGTCTTGCTTGATATAGCCACAATAGGCAAGCGAGGTGAGAAGTCGGTGGACCGTTCCCTTGGGGAGTTTCAGCGCCTCCGACAGGTTTCCGATACCGATGCCCTGGGAGTTCTGCGCCACCAGATCAAGGATCTTTGAGGCCCTTTCAATCGTCTGTACAAGGTTTGAAGGTTTTGACTTCATGATCAGATGTTCCGTATTAAGAAACTATGTTTCATAATACAAAATATCTAAAATGTTTGTCAAGACGTTTTTTGATGAGAATTTTGACCTTTACGTTACAATGTGTAGCTTCATGAAATTGGTCTTCCCTGAGATTGATGGCGGGTGGCTCGCAACGATAAGAATCCTCGCGCCGGCTTTTGCGTGACCGAGCTTGACGAGCATCCCGTCAACGCCTCGTATAAGGCTATCCGTGTCGGTAAAATGCTTGAGACAGTAAGCCGTGACACCCCAATACATGGACATCTGCCTGACCACCTTTTGTTCCGGGGAAAACGCGATTATCGGTGTCTTCGGCCTGAATTTCGAAATGAGACGGGCAGTAAAGCCCGAGCGCGTGAAAACTACGATCCATTGTGCGCCCACGTCCTTAGCCGCTATCGAGGCCGCTCGTGCTATCGCATCTGAGAACTCCCCGTACTCAGGGCCTACCGGTCTATTCCCGTTTTGTTGCGGCGCCTTGAGCGTCGAATTTTCCGTAAAGGCAATGATGCTATCCATGGCGCTCGCCGCCTCCGCCGGATAACTGCCCGTTGCCGTCTCTTCGGAAAGCATGAGTGCATCGGTCGCATCGAGAACGGCATTCGCCACGTCCGTGGTCTCAGCCCTCGTGGGCCGAGAATGGGTGGTCATGGATTCAAGCATCTGCGTCGCCGTTATGACGAGACGTTGCTTTTGGTTTGCCTTCTCAATAAGCATTTTTTGAAGCATAGGCGTCTCTTCAAAGGGCATCTCTATCCCGAGGTCGCCCCTCGCTACCATGATTCCATCTGAAACCTCGAGGATATGGTCGATATTTCTGATACCCTCCTCTCTTTCAATCTTTGCAATGATCGGTACGGAGGCTTTTCTCTTCAAGAGCCACTTCTTCACGATCATAATATCATGCGCCGTCCTCACGAAAGAGAGGGCAACGTAATCAATCTCCATACCAAGCCCGAATTCGAGATCGGATCGATCTTTGTCAGTGAAGAAAGGCGCGCGCACCTTGATATGGGGAAGATTGACGCCCTTTCTTTGATTCAGTACGCCTCCTTCGAGAACAATGGCCGTCAGAGTATCGTTTTTGCGTTCCGTAATCTGAAGCCTTATTAACCCGTCGTCGAGCAGGAGTACATCGCCCTTTTTTGCGTCGTTGACGAGCCAGGGATAGTCGATATAAACGTGTCCTTCATCTCCCATGCCGCTGCCTGATCGTATATGAAGCATCCTACCCTTCGTAAGATGCACTTTCCCGCTTTTAAGATCTCCCACTCTGATCTTTATTCCCTGCAGGTCCTGAAGAATAGCAACATCCTTCTTGACTCTGCCGCATGCATTTCTAATCTTCTTCACTATATCCGCATGAAAATCATGATCTCCGTGAGAGAAATTAAGACGAGCCACATCCATGCCTCTCACGATAAGCGATTCTATGGCCTTTGCGCTCGACGTTGCAGGGCCTATGGTACACACGATTTTGGCTTTTCTCATCTGCCACTCCCTCCTTGGCATAAACCGCGAGATGCGGTTTCTTCTGCGCCTCCCGTCTACGTGACGGAAGAGTACTCCTCCCCCCATCTCTCCCGCACGGCTCCTTCAATCCTTTTGAGCTCGTCTTTCTTGACCTGCGGCAGCCAGTCTGTACATATGTTTTTGGCCTTAAGCATGAGATCCATGTCCCGAACAATGTCCCCGACTCTGAATCGAGGTATGCCCGACTGTCTGGTCCCTAGCATGTCTCCTACTCCACGGATCAGCATATCCTCTTCTGCTATCTTGAAGCCGTCCGTTGTCTTTTCCATTATGGTAAGCCTCTTGGTGGCAAGCTCAGTCCTGCGCGAAGCAGTTACGAGAATACATTTCGATGCATGGGCGCCCCTGCCCACACGGCCCCGAAGCTGGTGAAGCTGCGAAAGCCCGAACCTCTCTGCATGCTCGATAACAATCATCGTCGCGTTGGGCACATCTATGCCTACCTCTATGACCGTGGTGCACACAAGGATATCGATCATCCTGTCCTTAAATCGGGCCATGGTCTTCTCTTTCTCCTCGGTCTTCATGTTTCCGTAAAGCAGGCCCACCCTGTATCGCGCAAATACGATGTCCTGAAAATGCTTGGCCATCTTTGTAGCATTGAGGAGGTCCGTTTTGTCTGATTCCTCGACCAGGGGGTAGACGATATAGACCTGGTGTCCTTGTTGTATTTCGTCTTCAATCAGGGCATAGACCTTGGCCTTTTGATCTTCCAAAAACACCTTTGTCTCTATACCACGTCTGCCTTTGGGCGCCTCATCGATGACTGAAACATCGAGATCGCCGTAAACTACCATTGAGAGCGTTCTCGGTATGGGAGTCGCCGTCATCATGAGCGCATGGGGCGCGAAACCTTTTTGGATGAGCCACTTCCTCTGCACTACTCCAAACCGATGCTGCTCGTCTATAACAACGAGGCCAAGATTATGAAAGGAGACATCCTTCTGTATGATTGCATGGGTCCCGACGATAACGGAAACGCCCCCACTGCCTATTCTCTCGAGTATTGCATTGCGGTCTTTGCCCATACTACCCCGCAAAAAGGCTATGGGTATATGGAGCGCCTCAAAGAGACGATGAATGGAGAAGTAATGTTGTTCCGCCAATATTTCGGTGGGCGCCATAAAAGCGACCTGGTATCCGCTATCGATGGCCCTGCATGAGGCAAGAACTGCACAGATAGTCTTACCCGAACCCACGTCTCCCTGAATCAGGCGATTCATGGGCTCTGCGTTTGCCATATCGCCTTCGATCTCACGGATAACTCTCTTCTGGGCGTCGGTGAGTACAAAGGGCAGGCTCTCGACAAACCTCTTGTAAAAAGGTCCCTGTGCCCCAACATGCACGCCTCTTCGTTTCTTTCGTTCAATTCTATTCATCCACAAAGCAGACTGGAAGAGCATGTATTCTTCTAAGATCAGGCGCTCCACGTGTGTATGTCTCTCGCCTGACGCGTACCAGTCTTCCTGGGGAATGTGGATGTGACCGAAAGCTTCGCGCAGGGATTCAAGTCCTTGATATTGTTCTATCTTCTCAGGGAGGATAGACCGCGCGTCTTCTCCGTAAAGCTCCAAAGCCTCCTCTATAAGCTTTCTTAACGTACCCTGTTTCACTCCCTCAAGGACCGGATACAGGGGAAGAACCTTTTTGAGATCAGTCCCGTCTGTCTCGTCCTCAATAAGAACCGTATCCGGATGAATCATTTGCAGCGTGTTGCCGAACCTTGTTATCGGGCCCGACAGAAACAGGATGTTTCCTTTCTTGCAGATCCTTTTCAGATATGATGGGGACCACTGGAACCATTTGAGGGAAATAGCGCCTGTCTTGTCTTCGACGAGTGCCTCAAAACCCTTCTTCCTGGCGTGTCTAAAAAATAGCGACCGATACTGAACTACCTTCGCTATGATGTTTCCTCTCTGGCCTTCTTTGAGGTCCGAGACGGTATGGATCGTCCTCCTGTCCATGTACCGCTGGGGCAGAAAATAGTATAAATCCTCCACGCATCGTATCCCCCGCTCTTGCATGCTTTGACTGATTTTCGGCCCCACACCTTTGAGGTGTACAACGGGTAATCTCATGTGGTCGGCGTTCATTTTTTGTTTCCCATTTTCGATTTTTATATTACACTATATCCACAGTCTTTTAAATGACAATGATGGCTCCAATGCACGACGCGAATTAGCCCTTTTTCAATCCCGCCATGCGTATTTTGTCCATATCCCGTGGCCGCGACTGGAAAATCAGCGATCGCTGTAGTATCTTAATAATAGAATCATCTTTTCGTTATGGAAACAATCAAGGAAATACTGATAAACGACGCCATAATCAGGATCGAAAAAGGTGACATAACTGAGAGCGCCGCCGATGCCATCGTGAATGCTGCGAATTCCCACCTGCAGCACGGCGGAGGAGTGGCGGGCGCCATCGCGAGAAAAGGTGGCAGGGTGATTCAGGATGAAAGCGACGCCATAGGCTACGTGCCGGTGGGTGAGTGTGCCATCACGACGGGGGGCGCCCTAAAAGCTCGGTACGTGATTCATGCGGTGGGACCCCGTATGGGAGAGGGCGACGAAGAAAACAAACTGAAGAAAGCCATCAATAGCGTCTTGATCCTGGCATCTTCAAGAGGGTTCGCTTCCATAGCCGTACCTGCCATCAGCGCAGGCATATTTGGATTCCCCAAAGATAAGTGCGCCCGCATTCTCGTGGAAGAGACTGCGGCATTTGTAAGAAACCGGAAGACCTCGTTGAGACAGATCGTCTTTTGCCTCATGGATACCGATGTGATCGATTTCTTCGTGGCCGAGGCCATTAAACAACAAAGAGGTGCCCAATAGATGTGCGGGATTTTTGGAATTTTTGATCATAAGGACGCGGCAAACATCGCCTATCTCGGTCTCCATGCGCTTCAGCACAGAGGACAGGAAAGCGCAGGCATTGCAAGCGCCGACGAGGAAACCATCAGGTCCCACCGACAAATGGGGCTCGTATCGGATATCTTCAATGAAGATGTCCTCACGAAGCTTGAAGGAAATTCCGCCATCGGTCACGTACGGTATTCTACCGCCGGCTCGAGCAACTTAGGGAACGCGCAGCCCCTGGTCATCGAGTATGCCAAGGGATATCTGGCCGTAGCTCACAACGGCAATCTTACCAATGCGAGAATCATCAAGGAAGAGCTTCAGAATTACGGTTCAATATTCCAGTCCACCTCTGACACCGAGGTTATTATTCACCTCGTCGCTCTTTCCCACGAAAATTCCACGATGGACAGGCTCGTCAGTGCGCTTCGCAGGATCGAAGGCTCCTACTCAATGGTCGTCCTCACAAAAGATGAACTCGTTGCCGCCAGAGACCCCTTTGGGTTCAGGCCTCTCGTATTAGGAAAACTCAAGGACGCTTTCGTAGTCTCCAGCGAAACGTGTGCGTTCGATCTTGTTGGAGCGAAATACCTGAGGGAAATCGAACCGGGAGAGTTGCTCCACATAGATAGGAACGGCATCAAGAGCTTCAGGCCTTTTAAAAAACAGGAACCGAAATATTGCATTTTTGAATTTATCTACTTCGCGAGACCCGACAGCTTCATGTTCGGTAAAACCGTCTACAATGTGAGAAAAGCCCTGGGCCGCCAGCTTGCCCGGGACACGTACGTGGATGCCGATATGGTCGTGCCCATCCCTGATTCAGGCATCGGAGCCGCTATCGGTTATTCTCAGGAGACAAACATCCCCTTCGAACTCGGTCTCATCAGAAATCATTATGTGGGCAGGACATTCATCGAGCCCAAAGATTCGATACGTCATTTCGGCGTGAAGCTCAAACTGAACGCCCTGAGGGACATCGTTAAGGGAAAAAAGATTGTAGTTGTTGATGATTCGATAGTGAGAGCTACAACGGGCAGGAAGATAATCAAGATGCTGCGTCAGTACGGGGCCAAGGAAATTCATTTCCGGGTATGCTCTCCTCCCACCGCATACCCGTGTTTTTACGGAATTGATACGCCAAGCAGGGCCGAGCTCATAGCGTCTTCGCATACCACCGAAGAAATCAACAAGTATATGGGCTCCAACAGCCTCCAATATCTGAGCATCGAAAGCATGAAATCAGCTTTGGGGAACGGTACATACGAGTATTGCGACGCCTGTTTTTCCGGCGTCTATCCATCTAAGTTTCCCTGGGGCATGGAGCTGGGACAGATGGAATTATTTTCGAGGGGTGACAAATGTTAAGCAATCGCGAAGTCCTTCTGAACATCCTCAAAACGCTCTCTTATGAGGAAGGAGAGTTCGTACTGGCGAGCGGCAAGACGAGTAGCTTCTATATCGACGCCAAGGAAACGACTCTCAATCCTGAGGGCATGCACCTGGTGGGCGATATTATGTACCGCATGGTTCGAGAGATACCTGATATTGAAGCGGTGGGCGGTGTTAGTGTGGGAGGTGATCCTCTGGTTTGCTCGACGGTCCTTTCATCTTTCGTAGCCAAGGATAATCTTCTGGGCTTTCTCATCAGAAAAGAACCCAAGGGCCACGGAAAGAATCTCTGGATTGAAGGCGGGAAGAATTTGAAGCGGGGTATGCATGTGGTAATCCTTGAAGATGTGGTTACCACGGGAGGATCATCACTGAAGGCAATTGAGTCGACTGAAAAGGAAGGTTATAAGGTGAGAGCCGTCATCGCGCTCCTTGACCGTCTCGACGGTGGAAGAGCGATGATAGAATCGAAGGGGTATATATTCAGGTCAATATTTGATCTCAATGACTTGAGATGACCGGTGGGTTTAGATTCTTCCTACGAAGCTTAGCCGTGCTTTGTGCATACACGGCCAAATAGCCAGCGCGCTACACAATGGAGCCGATCAAATGGGCTGTAAGTTCCTTTTTCCCCTGTCCCGTGCGCGAAGAAAAGATGAACACGGTCTTGCCCGGAAAATAATCGTGAAAAAACCTTCTCTTCTTTGAAACGACGGCCTGGGATTCCTTGTCTGATTTCGTGAGGACAAAAGAGAACGTCAATTTGTTACGGTAGAGCCACTCCATGAGCATTTCGTCAAGGGAATCTATCTCGCGTCGTATATCGAAGAGCCATATGATATCCCTTATGCGCGGGTTTCCGAGAATATAACCTTCGATCATGGTTTTCCAGCCCTGAGACACAGCTTTCGACACTTTTGAGAAACCAAACCCCGGGAAGTCCGAAAAGATGACTGGTCTTCTCTGCCCACTCAATTCCAATTCAACCTTGAAAAGATTGATCGTCTTCGTCGCCCCGGGGGCTGAACTTGTCTTGGCAATTTTTCTTTGGACAAGACTGTTTATCGCAGAGGATTTACCCACATTCGACCGTCCGATGAAACAGATCTCAGGCAGCCCGTTGCCTGCACTTTCATCCGGACCGGTGATACTTTTGAGAAAGTGAGCGTTGATTATTTTCACGGATGCTCTTAGAGAATTAAGGGGTCAACGGGGCCCACTGCTTTCGGGGATCAGCAAGAACAATAAGCGCCTGATTTCCTCCACGCCGTTTCCATTGATTTCGCGTAAGAGCTCGCCTACCCCTTGCTTCAACTCTACCCAATCGACGCGGGTCGTCTTCACCATCATGATCTTCTCGTGAGGCCGACTCTCTACTTCTTCTTCGCGGGATACAAGTTCTTCATGGATCTTTTCTCCGGGTCTTAAGCCGGAGTATGTGATGTCAATATCCTCCCCGACCTTAAGACCCATAAGGCGTATCATATCGCGGGCGAGGTCGACAATCTTCACCGGCTCGCCCATATCGAGGACAAAGATTTCACCGCCCCTACCGATAGCACCGGCCTGCATCACGAGCTGCGCTGCTTCCGGGATACTCATGAAATATCGTGTCATATCGGGATGCGTGACCGTGACAGGACCGCCCTTCATAATCTGTCTCTTGAAAAGAGGGATGACGCTTCCCGCACTGTTGAGCACGTTCCCGAATCTTACGGCAATAAATTTAGTGCTTTGCAACTGGTTCATTCCCTGACAGATCAGCTCGGCGATACGTTTTGTAGCGCCCATAATATTGGCAGGTTCCACGGCCTTGTCCGTCGAAATCAATACAAATTTTTCGACCCCGTACTTCGCCGATGCTTCGGCCACATTCAGCGTTCCCTGGATATTGTTTCTTATCGCTTCGAACGGATGTGCCTCCATCATGGGAACATGCTTGTATGCCGCGGCGTGAAAGACTACCTGGGGCTTATACGTTTCCATGACTCGCTCCACTTTTGCCACGTCGAGGATGTCCCCGAGCACAAAGACGTGCGACCCATGAGGAAAGGTTTCTGAAAATTCTAATTCCACATTATAAAGCTCGTTTTCAACCCTCTCAAAGAGTACAAGATGTTCCGGCTCTACTTTGACGATTTGACGACAAAGCTCGAGCCCGATTGAACCCGCCGCTCCGGTAACGAGGACACGCTTGCCGTACAGATAATCGCGGATCTGGTCTCTGTTGAGTTCGATATGCTCTCTTCCCAGGAGGTCTTCTATACTGATCTCCCTGATCTGATTTACGGTGATTTTGCCCTTCAGAATGTCACTGATCGCAGGCAATGTCTTGCAGACCATGCCTGCGGCATCGCACTGCTCTTTTATCCCGCGCAGTTCTCCGCCGGTGATCGTTGGGATCGCAACAATGACCTGATCTGCCCCCTCTTTCATACCTATCTTAGCAAGATCATCGATACCCCCGAGAACCGAAACATCGTGTATTCTCATGCCCTTTCTAGACGGGCCGTTGTCGAGAAAACCGACGATATCATAGTCGAGGGCCGGATTCTGCCGTATCTCTCTGAGTAGCATCTCTCCCGCGTCACCAGCCCCTATAATGATCACCTTTTTGCCGTTCTTGTTCTTCATGAAGGAGAATTCGCGAGAGAGTCGGTACAGGAACCGCGATCCACCGACGCAGATAGTGATGATACACCAATCTATAATAAAGACGGATCTGGAAAAATCAGCAAGGCGGAAGAAAAATGTTTCATATGCCACAAAGAGAAAGGAGCTCAGCGTAACCGCTTTCAGTATCCGGGCCAAATCGCTTATCGAAGCATATCTCCATATGCCGCTATAGAGGCCGAACCAATAAAACGAGGCCAACCTCAGTACTATGAGCACAAGAACAGACTCCACGAATTTTTGATAGAAAATCGCGGGCACGGAAAAATTGAACCGCAACACATAGGCAAACCAATATGCAAAGGCGGTCAGAAATACATCGCCGCCCACGACTATAATCCTTTTCCAGGTGCCGGAAAGTTTCATTATCCTTAGTCCTTATTTATTGAATCCTGTAAATCAGAAAAGCGTATTCCTTGTAGCCGTCCATCCCGGGAATTATCACCCTCTTAAACCCGCTTGAGAAAACCATCTTGAGAAAACCGGGCCTATAGTTCTCTATGGTTCGTTCGTCTATTATCATCAATCTTCCCTTATAATGACTCGCCAAATCCGTGATCATTTCGTTACCCGCCTTATTGGGCAATTCTATGGCATCCGAATCCGCGTAAAAAGCGACCCGCTCAAGCGAGGGTTGAACAATGAATACCGCTGCGGAGAAACCCTCATGTTTTAACGCTATTCCCGCCTTTTTGAGTTCTGCCTTATCTGACCTGTACGACGAGGCGGTTTGCGGGACCAAAAGGATCATAACGAGACAAAATAAGAAGACCGCATCAAACCGGAAGTACTTTGAGACCACTTTTTGACCGGCGAGCCAATTTCTTATCTTCTCTCGCGCTTCCAAAAAACCAGTGCCGGCCCAGATCAAGGCGGGAAATGCCATAAGCAGCCCATGACGGGTACCCAGATAATACGTTTTTGCCACATACGCGAAAGACCCACACAGGGCCACAAGAAACCAGATGAGAACAAGCGCGTCACCCTGCGAATAGGGGATAGCCCGTCGCCTATAGACTCCAAACAGGAATAGCAGAATGAGCGGAAAACCGAAGGACTTGATAAACTTGTACACTACTTCCATAAGGAAGCTAGAATAGCGATGTCGGGCAGAGAGCTCAAAAAATGCCTGAAATCGGCCCGATGCCTGCACGGGAATCTCCGACTCCAGTTTCATCGGGTTACTTTGAGCTGACATCAACTGGGGAATCTTATCCACAGAAAGCCCCACTTCCCACCTGTGAAGCCTGTTTTTCAAAAGCAATAAACCCGGTGAGGCTAGAATTGGAAGAGTGAAAAGAAATACGCATATATAGATAAGGACAGTTCTTCTTTTCGTTCTGCCGCTAACACTGGACCAGAGTATCCATAGAACGACTATTACGAGAACCATGGCCCCCTCCATCCTGGTAAAGACGGCGAGGATGGTGGCTAAACTCGATAAAACGAATAGCCAGTATTTGCTGCGAGAAATGCCCTCCCATGCGAGCCACAGCGCAACAACGGAAAAGAACCAGAAGACGGGCTCTCTCAGCACATCCGATGCATACTCCGCGAAATGTGGATGCACAATGTAGAACAGGGCGGATAGAAGAGCTATCTTCTCATTGAATAATCCCCTCGTGAGTAAGAAGAGCGGCACCACAGTCAAAGACCCGAACAAGACCGAGACCATCTTTGCTGAGAACTCCCAATCGTGTAAAAACCTTTGAAACAGGGCTATCAGAAATGAGTAAAGATTGAAAAAACCGTAGTCACTTATACTACCCAAATTGCCCGAGCCGATCCCCTTTGCAGTTTTGATGTAGAGAATGCCGTCCATGGTAATTATCTGGACATTTGCCATGAAATATCGGACAAGGAAGGCTGCAGCAAAGAGCAATATGGATATAAAGAGCGGGTTTGCCCTGGAAGAAAGATAGGTCGTTGTCTGTTCCTTCATCGAATCTCGTTGAACTGAAGATAAAAACATGGAAAAGAACTGTCAGCCTTCATCGGCCTCGGCCCGTGCGATCACTTTTGCGGGCACGCCAACCGCAACGGAAGCATCAGGAAGATCGCTGACCACCACACCTCCTGCCCCGACGCTCGACCATCTGCCCACAGTTATTCCATTTATCACTTTGCTGCCAATCCCGCAAAAGACACCTTCCAGCAATTGAACATCCCCGGCCAGATTGACGCCCGGTGAAATATGTACGTAATTGCCGATCCGACAGTCATGGTCTACTGTGGCTCCTGTATTGACTATACAGTGGTCCCCGATAACGGCGTCGGGCTGAACCACCGCTTTGGCGAAGACCACCGTCCCCTGCCCTATACGGGCGTTGGGATGCACATAGGCAGCGGGATGTACCACGGCTATCCATCGTAGATGCGGGAACCGGGCAACAACGCGCTTTCGTGTTTTGTTGTCTCCTATGGCGGTAATGGCCGCCACGCTACTATCATCACCGATATCGGAGAGCGGTCCGACGATTGGAATTCCGAAGATGCTACTCTTCCATTTGTCGGCATGATCGTCATAGATTTTGCTCACCTCTACGCCTGCCGCAATAAGTGTGCTCACCACTACTTTTGCGTGTCCTCCTGCGCCTATCACGATCACGCTCTCCCGCATAATCATTTGCCCCCTACATTGGAACCCGTGAACTCGGGCATGGTCGCATGCCCGTTTGCGCTAATTCCTTCCCTTTTCAGAACCTTTATCAATGTCAACCAGATAATCTTCATATCGAGCGAGAAACTTTGATGATCAACATACCACACATCGAGTTTGAATTTCTCCTCCCAGCTTATCGCATTCCTACCGTTCACCTGTGCCCAGCCTGTGATGCCCGGTTTGACCTCATGTCGACGTGCCTGTTCGACCGAGTATCGGGGCAAATACTCCATAAGAAGTGGCCTTGGACCCACAAAGCTCAAATCTCCCTTGAGAACGTTGATCAGTTGCGGCAATTCATCGAGACTGTATCTTCTCATAAATTTCCCCAGACCTGTCAATCTCTCCGTGTCACACAGGACCTTACCGTTGCTATCCCTGTCAAAACTCATGGTTCTGAACTTTCTGATGATAAAAGGACGCCCGCGATATCCGGGACGCTCCTGCTTAAAAAAAACGGGACCTCCCATGGAAAAACGTATGATAAGAGCTATAAGAACCATAGGAAGACAAAAGACAATAAGCGCGATAAAAGACAGAGCAGTATCGAAGGCACGCTTCATCCTGATTCACTCCCTGTTCCCGGCCAATTTGCCGCGCTTGAGCATAGAAGAGAGCTTATTGCGCACACAAAAACGTACGGTACGGGCGCTCTTGATGCAACCCCTGGTTCTCGCCGTAAACGACTCACGACAATCTGCAAAGAGACTTGTAATACTTAAGCATGGCTGCAGTTATCTTCTCCTTCGGATATTTCTCCAATGCCCTCACCCTTGCTTTCTCGCCCATGGTCTTAATCAACGAAGGGTCATCGACAAAACGCGTCATTTTCAACATTAAGTCGTGGTACGCGCCCATCTCAAAGAAGAAGCCGGTCGTTCCGTCATCGATGGTATCGCTGATACCATATATGTTCGATCCTATGGAAGGGATACCCACAGCTGCGGCCTCGATGATCACAAGTCCGAATCCCTCACGGTAACTGGGGAGACAGAAGACATCCGAAGCCGACAAGTACTTCGCCGGTTCATCGGCATACCCGACAATATGAACTCTATCTGAGCAGTGAGCACATATTCTTGCAACTTCATCACTGATATTATCTTCATCAGGACCAGCTATCAGAAGGTGCACACGGTCGGACCTGCTGCAAAGGGCTGAAAACGCCCGTGCGAGATCAAGAACGCCCTTGTCCCGTTTCATTCTGCCGAGAAAGCAAAAGACTATGTCATCCGGAGCAATGCTATGGTCACCACGTATATGATCTCGGGCCTCTTTATCGAGCCTAAACCTTTGAGTGTCAACGCCACAAATAGACCCGTCACCTATGACCGATGACTTCTTAAGGCTCACAACACGCTCCCGGGCAAGAAACTCCCGCTGAGACAGACTGTCCACAAGAATGTGGGTGGCGCAGCGCACAACTATTCTGTCCATGGTCTTAAGCACAAACCGTTTTAATCCCCTACTGTTCTTCCATACCTGGCCTGTGAATGTATGCACTCTGACGGGCACCCTCGCGAAAAAGCCCGCAGCCATCGCGAGCAATCCCGATTTAGGCATAATCGAATGGATGATATCAAACCTCTCCCTCTTGAATAATCTGTAGAAGATAAGAAACGTCTGGAAATCCCGAACAAGCGATATCCTCCTTCTAAGCCCCACCGGGATTACGTTCGCCCTTACCCCGTAGGTCAGAAGGAACGCAGGGTTTTCCGTATTAACAGCGACGCTGAGATCAAAGAACTCCTGGAGCAGCCGCATATGATCTGTAAGGAAGACCTTAACGGACATCTCAAGTGTTGCTACAAAACAGACTTTCTTTTTCATACGTCAGAATTGTCAGATTCGGAATCCGGGAACATGCGTTGATTGGATAGATTCGATGATGGATCTTACCCGTTCTTTTTCGTAATTTGTTATTGTACGGTTACGCATATTCACCAGCAAGTCGTGCCGATTGAATGAACCGAGCACTCGATAGATGAGACCTTTCGCATATGACTCGCCGATTAGTTGTGCCATCCGCCACTTGCCAGTCAGTTTTGGTCCGCGCGTCCTGATTATCCGCCGTATAGTCTCAAGGCTCTTGAGATAATTGTCCACGCTGACGAGACCCTCCCGCACAAAATAGAGCGGCTCGCTGAGTCTGGCATACTGTGAAGCTGTAAAGGTCCTGCACCAGAGCTCGCAGTCTTCGGCGCGTATAAAGGCAGGATCGTAAGGGTTCTTTCGGAACCATTCCGTGCGGCCCATTACAGTGGCGTGATGAAGAAAGCCTCCCCGTAACAAGACAGCCGGCCGCGGATCCAACAAACCCATTCCCCGCACCCCTGTCGGCCGGCACGCCCTATCCATAGAGTACATGGCCGTGTCGACGACATCGACGTTGGGATGCACCCTTAAGAACTCCAGTTGCCGCGTCAATCTGTCCGGGTGCATCATATCATCCGAGTCCATTCGCGCGTAGTACGCGCCCACGGCCAAACCTGCCATCCTGTTCAACGCACTGACAAATCCGAGCCGTCTATCCTGACGATAAACCTTGACACGATGATCCTTAATAGACGCGGCGATCTCATATGAGCCGTCCGTCGATTGATCGTCAATAATAATGAGCTCCCAGTCCTCAAACGTCTGGGCGAAAATCGACTTAAGCGCGTCCCACAAGGTGTCAGCGCTGTTGTAAAAGGTGAGACCTATGGTGATTGTGGGATTCGTTATGCAAGCCCCTATGCGTCCAGAATTGAATGGATTCCGAATGCATTGCGAATTCTCCCTTGCATTTGTCACACCCTACACTTTTTCATCGAGACTGCGGCCCGTTTCTATGTGTTCAAAATTGGGGAGAAGCCTCCTTACATTTTCGACGATAGCGCTTTTCGTGACGGATGTCTCGGGATGCATTATCATTCCATCAATTGTCTCGATAAAAGACATTACTTCACGGATAGGTTTCCTATGATGCTTTACGGCCTGCACGCTTGTCATACCAATATCTGCCGTTTTTTCCCCATTTCCGACAAATTCCTCGTACGGCTTTTCTCCACTCGTATCAAGAGGGGTCAACAACAACGGATATGAGCCCGACAACATGTCGGTCTCAACCTTCCTCCTGGCCAGGGTCTCATCTTCATAGATCCGGGGCTCGAGCCCGAGTGCATCGAGCACTCTGACTGCGACCGTTTCCAAATCAACGAGGTTGCTTCCGGGATCAAAAGTTGGTACCAGCAAATGGCCGTCAGGTGCAAGAAAAGTCGCCAGCAGGCATATCTGTCCGGATTCGTAAGGTGAAATAAAATACCGGAGTGTGTCCTTAGGGGCTGCAAGCGGTTGACGATTCTCCAGTCTCTTGAGAAAGCTTTCCAGAAGGCTCCCCTTGGAGAAGGCAACGTTAGCAAATCGGGCTGATGAGGCCGTGTGCGTGGGATTGGTAAGAATTTCCCGGGAAAAGATCAGATCTTCCATCAATCTTTTACTTGCGCCCATAAGGTTCACAGGATTGGCTGCTTTGTCGGTTGACACGCAAAAATATCTGCACGCGCTTCTTTGCTGAGAAATCCAGCCTAAGAATCGAGCGGCCTTCACGAGATTCACGTCAAACATCCTGAGGAGCGAGTAAACGTCCTTCTCAGACCGCACATGTTTCAGCGCGGCAAAGTTGAGAACAAAGTCGTAGGGTGGCTCGTCGATAAGAAAACGGTGCATGAGCTCTGAGCCAAAATCCAGCGGCAATGTTCTGAAATCCGTGGATGATGGAAGATACGCTTGGTTGCGAAGAAATCGCACGAGTTCCGCGAGATCGTTCTCATTCTGGTCCACCACATGGAGCACGGATGGACCGAATTGACTGACTAGACGTACCGTGGCGCTTCCTATGCTTCCCGCCCCTCCTATTACGAGAACTCTCCTGTCCCTTATTCGGTCCTCAAGTTCTCTACGGTGCGAATCAAAATCATTCTGAAAAAAACTGACGGTTCTGTTCGTAACGGCTGACGCGAGCCTATCTATTGATATGTCTTTCATAACGTAATTCCTGATTAACTCCCAACCGCTATGCTTCGGATGCCTGCTCCATATAGTACCGCCACGCCTCTGCAATCTCGGTCTCAATATCCGTCCCGGGAACAAAGCCAAAATCCCTGTTGGCCTTAGCGTAGCTCCCGAATGAAACCGGTACATCCTGACATCGGACGAGAGCAGGATCGTGCACGATCTCCACAGCAATGTTCGAATAAGACGCGATCAATTCTACAATACGCCTAATTGAAAAAGGTTTGCCCGAACACACGTTGTAGACCTCGCCCCGGCAGTCGCCCTCAACCATCTTAATGTAGGCGTCTGCCACATCACCAACAGCGACAAAGTCCCTCTGGGAATCGACATTACCCATTCTTATCGTTAATGGTTTATCGTTACGAAAAAGTGACTCCTTTATCCTTTT
>DATKMQ010000096.1 GCA_035541755.1 Syntrophorhabdaceae bacterium | reverse complement strand
GAAGTACTCTCCTGTCTCAAACCTCTTTCCTACGATCGCCATGGCTTGCCCTGCATCATCGAGGATGTCCATGGGGCTTGCGCCTGATGCAACGAGCTTTTTTACCTCAGCCGTGACCTCGTCTTCCATGAGGTCTGCCATGAGTTGTATGAGTTTGTCGTTCATAGATCTACCTCCTTTAAGGTTTCTTTTTATGAACGGCGTGGCCACTGGATATGGATGTATGGATCAGCCGTTCTCTATCCCATTATGATCCGGTACTTTTCTTCTACAATAAACATGCCATGGTGTGTAAGGGATTAATATAATTGTATAATAACAAATTAAGGGGTTCTGATTGTGCTGCATTCTATTCAATATAATGTAAATATTACGATATACCGTATTTACAGTTACGAGAAAGCGTATTTTATGCTATGCTTTAGCAGGAGAGCGACGGTGGTCATGAAAGTGAAGAAAGATGCGACAGAGCATGGCTTGAAAAAGACATGGCGGATTCTCTCCGACACCGAACAAACACTCATTCGTTACCTCGCTTACGCGCCTCCCCCTGTGTCTATCGATATGCTGAGCTCGCTTGTCAAGGTCTCGGCGGTTACCATAGTCAACGCCATGGAAAAACTGAAAAGATCCGGTTTTGTCCGAGAGAGCAGGCAGTACGGTAAGGGCCTCTATTTTCTCAAGCCGCAAGCGGGGATGAGGTTTGCTCAGGAAACCATGCCTAACGAACAGAGAGAGGGGATTTTGAGGGATCTCCTTGTCTATTATACCGGGGCGCTTGATGAAGGAGATGAGAAAACACTCATTCTTGCTGAAATCTATTACCAGCTCGGGGATAAGGGCCAGGGATTGACCTTCATACAACGTGGCGCCGATTTACTCTATCATCAAGGGAAGAAGGATAAAGCCGCCATTTATTACGGTTATCTTCTCAACAATCTGAGCGAAAGCGAGTTGAGGGCAGACAACGTCGCGCAATTCATCGACTCGACCATCGAAAGGCTTTCGCTCGCAGGACGGGAGGTTCCGCTGGCCGAGCAGATCGCAATCCTGACAAGGACACACGAGATCGCCCAGGGTTTCGGCCGCTGGGACTCGCTTGCCAGGATAAAACTCGATCTGATCAGGATTTTGAAAGAGGCAGGAGAGCACGAAAAGGTATCCGAGCATTTTAATGATATCCTCAATCTGGCGGAAAGAATCGGAGATCAGGGCGTGCTGAGAAAAACCGTGCTGTCCGTAATCGATTTTCTGCTCAGGGAAGGCCGGATTGGTGAAGCCGTGGACCGATACGAGAAAACCGTGGGCAATCTCGAAGAATTTGGCGATGGCGAGGCCGAGCTCACCACAAGCGCTTTGCTTGCCTGGTCTTATGTAGTATGCGGGCGCGTTTCCCGGGGCATGGGCATGATCGATGCTGTGCGATCAAAGGCTATATCCCTTAATCTTCAAGGGGTCGCAGTTTACACAGACCTTGTGGCGGGCCTTTGTTCGCTCGAGATACGAAAACCCGCTCAGGCGCAGCAGTATCTTGAGGAGGTGCTCTCCCGCGCACGCGATGAACAGCATCACGACGCGTTGCGGGCTGCATTAAGCTCAATGGCTTGCATCCATCTGGCCAGGGACGAATATGAAAGGGCCTGTGAGCGTCTTGAGGAAGCTCACAGATATCCCCGTGGTCACGATTTTCTCTACTATAGCGGCTCTCACCTGCTTGAATCTCTCTATGAACTGAAGAAGAGAGGTTTTGATCATAACGAGATAAATTATGAGTCCGAGATCGAGTTGATGCTTAACCAGGACAACGTATACCTTAAGGGCATAGCACTGAGAATGAGGGCAGTCCAGAATATTCGAAACCGCCAGGCCCGGGGCCGGGCTTTTCTTGACTTAAGGGCAAGCGAGAAGAACCTTTTCATGGCGGGGGCCGAAATAGAGCTTGCAAGGACGAGGATCGCGCTCGGAGACGCCTATCTCCAGGAGGGAGAGATCAATGTGGCCCTTAACTACCTCAATCATGCCTGGGAGCTCTTTTCCAAAGTCGACAAGGGCCTCTTTCCCAAGGATTTGCTCGTTATTATGATGCCCCAGGAGGAGAAGACCGAGTTTGTGCTCGACCGGATTGTTGATATCAATGAATCCCTCGGAACAATCCGTGACATTGCTTCTTTTCTCGAGCGAGTCATCAACATGACCATGGATTTTACCATGGCCATGCGGGGCGCCTTTTTTCTCGTGGGGGACGAAGACGAGCCGCGGATAGCGGCGAGCCGTAACCTTGATCCCTTGATGCTTAAGGCAGAGCAATTCAATTTCATCAGGGAGCTCGTTCGAAAAGTGACTCGAAGTTCCACAGAACTGATAATGCCTGAGCCTTTGGGTGCGGCGACAGCCGAGGCAAATCTACCCGACACGAGAGGTATCTCCTCCTTTCTTTGTATGCCGGCAAAATTGGGTGACCACGTGTACGGTTGTCTCTATCTCGACAACAGTCTCGATGAGAAACCGTTTCCGCACGGCCAGCTCCCCTACGTGAGGCTTTTGTGCAGTCAGATAGCCGTGGGACTTTCGAATATCAAGCTGTACGAAGAAATGAAAGGACTCAAAGACCGTTTCGAGGAGGAGGCGATCTTCTACAAGCAGGCAATGGGGATCACAGTCCCCACGGAAAAGATCATCGGAAGATCAGAGAGCATGCTGCGTATACTCAATCAGGTGCGACAGATAGCCCCTACGGACAGTTCCGTATTGATCACAGGAGAAACCGGGGTTGGCAAGGAACTTGTTGCCAAGGCCATTCACAACCTGGGAAAGCGAAGCCATGGTCCTTTTATCCCCGTCAATCTCGCGGCCCTTCCTCAGGACCTTGTCGCGAGCGAGCTTTTCGGTCACGAAAAGGGCGCTTTCACCGGCGCTCACGAAAGACAAAAAGGCAGGTTCGAACTCGCCCATGGCGGAACGATCTTTCTCGATGAGATCGGAGATTTACCCTTAGGGGTCCAGGTCAAGCTCCTGCGCGTACTACAGGAAGGCACATTCGAACGTCTCGGAAGCTCGAAATCGATTCGATCCGATTTCAGGGTGATTGCAGCCACAAACAGGGATCTGGAAAAAGAGGTCGAGAAAGGCTCGTTCCGTCGGGACCTCTACTATCGTCTTAATGTCATCCCGATCGACATACCTCCGCTTAAAGACCGCAGGGAAGACATCCTGGAGCTTGCCGAGCATTTCATCGATACGTTCAGCAAAAAGATGGGAAAGAAGATCGGTAAGCTGTCGGCCGATGCGTCTCGGACGCTTATGGAATATTCCTGGCCGGGAAACGTTCGGGAACTCGAACATTTTATCGAACGGGCCGTAATACTTTCGCAAGGCCCGAGGATCGATGTTTCTCACCTGCATCGCCCGTCCGCCCGTAAGAACGAGGATCGTACCTGGGGCTCGCTCGCTGAGATGGAGCGGGAACACATCGAAAGGATACTTAACGCCACGCACTGGAAGGTGAGTGGACCTAACGGGGCAGCCGCAATCCTCCAACTTAAACCGACAACCCTGATTTCCCGCATGAAAAAGCTCGGGATAAAAAAACCTCCGGTCACGAAATTTCTGACCGCGTGATGCATCACTTACGCCGCCCACTGTTTGTCCGTCCCATACTCCACGTGCACAAATTAAGATTTTCCGGGCGGTATGGGGTGGCACGGCTCATCTCATAGAAAGCCCATCTTCATCTACCATATCGTAAGCCTGCATGGCTTTTGCCGATCGTTATCAGTGATTTCTATTACCCATGAGTAATCAGTTCTTTTCTATCGTAATACGGTGCCAAGACAGCCCTTAAAGTTATTTTTTGTAACGGGAGTATTTTTTTGTGGCAAATATCACACTTTTATGCTATTGTCTCATGTTGTCTAACAGTGGAGGACCGGGCTGGCTCACAGTCCGGTTAGGCGAGCTAACTTCATAGCAATCAGTAAAGAACATCGGGCCTTGTTGGCACAGGAGATATAACGCCTTGTGTGACAGCGACGTTGTAAGAAGACTTGTGGAGGGCTTTGGGAGGCATAATATCCCGTGCGCCGCCCTTGAGAATCCCGAAGATGCGGCGACCACCACTATCCAATTTGAGGGGGCGCAAGAGTCCTACTGCTCCCTTACCGCTACAGTATCTTTTGACAAATTAACGGTCCATCGTGTCATAGGCAAGGGCGTAATCGTTCAAACGTTCGATCTTCAGGATATCGACGAGCACTTCTTCGAGTTAATAAGAGACCATTACGACACGATAAGAGGTCTCATCAAAATGTATCAAAGATTTCTTGATGAACCATGAAGCCAGGTGAGGACAAGACGCAAACCTTCTCAGCCACGCCCCAAAAGAAATCTTAAGCCTTCGCGACCACACCCATCAGGAAAAATGTTGCACGATAAGGTTTGTCATGACGCTCTATCGGTATGGCCGCATGCGATTTTTGTCTATAGTTTGTTGTCGATCCTCCGGAAGCGAGTGAAGGAATTGTTTTGAGGAGGGCGCGGCAGAGGCCACAGGGATCACCCGCATGTCGCCACCTTCTCACTTTAGGTCCACAATTCAAGAATCCGGGATTGTCATTGAGAGCGTCTTTAGGGTATACTTGCCTTAAGGGGCGGAGATCTCCCTTTTAAGACAATTGACGCGTCTCAATCTATTCTTTGATGTTTCCAGGCGTTCGAGAGGGATTTTCGCCGAGCAATTCGTGCCAGGGAGTAAGATGCCACAATCGAACGTGTCGACAAAGCTTAAGGTACTATCAACACTTGTGCTCTTTGTGTTCGTTGCGTTCCTGATGCTCACGACTGAGATTAAGGCAGCTGAGCCCTTTCACATAACGTTTCAGGGGGATGAAGCGGACAAGTTTCCTGCCGGTTGGGAGGCCACAAATAATGACAGTGCTGCGAAGATCTACACTGTGAAGGTCGAGGGCGGAAAGAAATTTCTCCATGCCGACGCCCATGCTCAAGCCATGCAAGTTGGCGTGGAACATAGCTTCGCCTTAAGAGAGCTGCCCGAATTCGAGTGGCAGTGGCGGGCGCTCATCTTCCCGGAGGGTACCGACGAACGGGAGAAGAGCCACAACGACAGCGTTCTTGCCATCTATGTTGTCTTCGGTCATTGGCCGTTTTTGAGCTCCATCAAATATATCTGGAGTGACACACTTCCCGTGGGAACGACGTTCAACTCGCCCACATCAGCGAGCACAAAGGTCGTTGTGGTGAGAAGCGGAAGGGCTCAAGCGAATGAGTGGATCACGGAAAAGCGCAATCTCCTTAACGATTACAGACAGCTCTTTGGGGAAAAAGAAAAGAACCCCACGGCGAGTGGCATTGCCGTTCTCACAGACGCCGATAATACTGGCACGCATGCAAGCGCGGATTACGGGGACATGGAGGTCTTCGCACCAAACGGGCAGGATCCACGGCTATGAAGGGAAGGCCCCGTGCCGCGGAAACAGATTCAAAAAGCGCCTTTTCCTTTTAAGAACGAACCGAATTTGCGATCCGACCCGATGATGTGATCGGCCAGCCAGTCGTTAAGCAGACCCATGACCTCGCCGGTTATCATCTTTTGTCCTGAATAATATCTTTCGTCCAGCGCCGCCACTTGCTCGCGCAAGTGATCGTGCTGCGCCTTGTGGACGGTCGTGTCCGGGTAGTTGTATATCTTGAAGTACCTTTCCTCTGTGGAAAAATGATAATGGGTGTAATTAACGAGCTTGATGAGTAATTGCGCAAGAATATTATTTTCCTGTTTGGCTTGAACGGCTTCAAGCAGCTCATTGATCATGTCGATCATCTTTTTGTGCTGCTTGTCGATCATCTCGATATTTACGGAAAACTTTTCGTCGCTCCATACTATTACCGGCATCATGAACCCTCCACGGTTTTGATGATGTGTGATAATTAATTATCGGAACAAAGTTTCATTTGATTAACAGAAGGTCAGGGGGGAGGCGTAAAATAGCGGGTAATAATTAAGGCTTTGAGTAGAGAATTTGTTTGAGCGAGGTTAAGCGTCGGGGCCCCGTTCATTAAGATCAGCGGGGCCCCTTAAAGAAATCCTACCCTCTGAAATCCTTAGGTATGGGGGCAAAGCCCTGGCCCTCGGGCCAGAGTCTGTTCTTGGGGCCGCACTGAATCACTCCTTTCTTGCAGAGTTCGGTACGCCATTCATATTTGAGGACTATCCTTTCAGCGAGTGTGCGCTCTGGTTCAAATCTGACCACACGGGACGGGGAATAGGTGGTTTCCCCGAAACCGGTACCCGCCTGTTCGCTCTTATCCCTCGTCTCGTAGGAGCGCTTGGCCGCCTCCGCGTGCTGGGAGGGCGCTGCTGTCGCCTGGTCAGGGGCCTTACTCATCCCCTGGTAATGCATGATTTCGGGAAGCTTTTCCTTGTAAACGGCGATGGCGATAGTTCCCATGGCCGAGGCGTCCGAAAAGACCTTCTCGGCGTAAGAATCGGACTGCTCTGTGAAGTAAAACCTGTTCGTGCGCTCCATGCCGGTACGCCAGCCTTCAAAGGTATTTGTGGTGTATGGTTCGATGATGTACATCCGCTCGCCGGCCCCAAGGTCTGATTTGGCGCCGCTAATGATGTTTCTTCCGTCAACTGCTACGACCACTCCCACGCGCCTGTCGCATCTGTTTGCCACCTCGATTGAGTATCGTTCACCCTTTACCGCCTCCATAAAGAAGTATTTGCCCTGCTCGCGTACACGCGGATATGTCCTGTAGCTCGCGAACTCATCGCCGGCGTCCGAGATGATCCGCACGTTGACGACGCCTGCATCGGCCACGTAGGCGCGTGCCGCATGAGGCTCGACCAATGCCAAAAACAACATAATGCATAATGCTTTCCTTACCATGATGTTACCTCCTTTTATTTGAACTCTATTCTTTTGACAACCGGAGGTATAAAAAAGTTCCCATGTTATGGAAAAAAAGCGCTCGGTAACGCAGCGGGACTCACGCGTTCATCGGATACATCGCCAGCTGTGTCCGGTTTCAAATAGTGTGGGGCTCACCCGCCTCATGGATTCACTCGTCTGCCAGACTATCCTCTTCTGGCTTAAGCCGCGCTGCCTCTTCATTTCCCAAACCGATCATTTCCACATATTCATTCTCGGCAAGCACCATTGGTACGGATTATGAGCGCAAAACTTCAATTTCCATAGACTGCCCTACGCTATTTGTAGTTATGGGAACGTATGCAATGCCCGATTCTTATCCGTAACACATCAATAATATTGGTTTTTAATGTCAGGTTGGGTCATGGCACGGTGGATGCATAAGTAATGATAGAATGAAACACGAACCAACATATACGAGAGAAATTGAATCCGGTGTCACAGGGATTTTGAAAACCGCTGGCTCGCCCGGGACCAGGATAATCATCTGCCTCGTGGCGGTTCTCTTTGTGTGCCTCACTGCCGCCACATCCTTCGCCTCGTGGTCTGTGCAGTTCTCCCAGGACCAGGTATGGGGCAACCATTCCGACAAATTAGACAAGATCGAGATATTCGATGTCTCGAGCACCGGCGGCAACATGGAAAACCCCGGCATGGGCCAATTCTCAAAGGGTTCATGGACGGTTGACATGCCCAATAGTAACTATTCGGTCGCTACCGAATCGGGCGTTAACAATTTCAGCTGGAACGTTTACCTTTCTGGAACCTCAACCAGTCCAACCTCCAATCCGATCACACTCGCTGCTCTGGCCTACATCAAAAACCAGGGCGGCTACTACGGGACCTGGATGACATACACCGCCTCAACGCAAACCTGGACCTTCGCGACTATACAGAACCTGAACCTCAACGATCCGCGTTTCAACAGAACCGCTTCCGCCGTGCCCGTTCCTTCGACGGTCCTTCTGCTCGTGACGGGCTTTTTAAGCCTTGCCGGATTACGGAAGAAATTAAAAGAGTAACCAATAGCAACTCCCATAATACCCCCCCCCACACAGGCAGGGTTTCGCGACCCTGCCCTTTTTATTTTCTCGCTGATCTCAAGCGACAGGCCCTTTGAACCCGTATTCATTCAAACGGTGTTTGATGTGTCCGGGGGAAGAAAGCGACACCCGATGTTGCGTTTTTCGGGACGCAACGATATGATATCGAAAGAGGCGGAAATCAGCGGTTCATATATCAATTGCTGGAGGGTGAACGTATGAAGGCCTGTCGAGAATGTCAGCATGAAGTATCGGAGCAGGCGGTTGTCTGCCCCCAGTGTGGCGCGCCATTTCCCGCACGCGAGAAGTGGGATGGGTACGGATTCGAATACAAGTCGGCGACCACTGTTCTCGGACTGCCGCTCATTCATGTCTCGTTCAAGTATCATCCGAACCGCGTTCCCGTACCAGCGAGAGGTGTGATTGCTATCGGGCAGTTTGCCTGCGGCATCCTGACCATCTCACAATTTGGAATCGGCCTCGTGAGCGTAAGCCAGTTCACCATTGCCGGCTGGGCACTCGCCCAGTTTGCCTTTGCCTACTCGTTGATTTCCCAGTTCGGCATCTTTATTCATGAGGGCCACGGCCAAATTGTCAAAAGCTTAATGAAACTGGTAGGACTATTCTAATAGAGCCCTTGAGCGAACGGTTCGCCAGCGAAATTGCACGTTCGCGATAAAAATTATCTATTCTTCGTCACGCAACATCTGCTGGTAAAAACCATTTCCGTCGAGTTCGCTTTCGTCAACTTCCAGGCACGACTCTTCGATTATTTCGCCCCCCAGTGCTTCAATGGCGCCCACCGTTGCTGGATGCACAGACGCTATCCCGATGTCAGTCCCGGGGAAATATTCGATGAAGTAATAAACTTTAACCTTCGCCATGGCTTAAGGCCTTCGCTTACGATCTACCCGCGATGCCGCCAACTCCTCATTTTCGCGACATATAGATGTTACACCCGTCCGTTCATCATGTCAATCAATGACGCGCCCGAGATCCGTGCTCTTTTCAAGAATTTTGTTATCCATGAAGTGGCGACAAGCTATTCCATGCCCGGCCGCCCAAGCCAAGAAGAAAGTCACCGAACTCCTGATTATGAATTATTGAACAAAAATGGGCCGGACAAACCGGCCCCTTGTTTCCTTCCTTTAAGAGGCACCCCAGCAACATAGTGATTTCACAGCGCCTTCAAATAGTATCGCTTTTTGACTGAAATCGTTACACGGCAAATCTTCCGAGACTAGGAAGATTTCAGATGGTATTCCATTGTCAGATTCGTGGGTTTCTGCCATACATTTTTGGTGATTGTTGCTTTCACGAAGGGACAGACCTATCGAGGGGTAACCCTCGATGAAGAAGTATGTCTTGGTCGTGGTGTTATATTTTTTTCTTGCGATTTTACTTCATATCGTTTCCAGTGGGGCAGAAGCGGAAGGATACCCCAAACTCATTCATGAGACAGAAATTCGTAGTATATTGCTTGTTCCCTTCTGCGCCATAGTATGTGATTTTTCCAACGGCATAATAGATTTGTCTTTGTGTCATAGAAGCAAAACCTCTTTTACCGCTGAAGCTGGCCATGATAGGCAACACTCGATTCGCATTGGGGGGCAATGCTGTTTTTGCGGGTTCGTTCAGTCGCTTCAGGGCCTCCATTTCTTTGAGAAGGGCTGGCGGAAGGTTGTTTTGTTTTGGTGGCGGAGGAGTGCTGCGCTGGACACTATCATAATCGGGAATGGGTTGAATGGCCTTCCGATTAGTCCAAGCAGAGTTGATTACCATCCGTATAGCGGGAGTTTTGCCCGAATTTTCTATTACACCAAACATCTGCCCAATTGTGATCGTTTCCGTGTCACCAGTACACCCTTCACAACGAACATCTTTCAGCCCCACCCAGGGTCTCCGATCTTGGCGTGCGGATTCGATTTGGGCAGCGAGAGCACCTTGGGCTGTGTTGGCAGCCTTATTAGCGATACCAGTAGCTTCTTGCATAGTTTGCCATTGAAGATAAGCAATAATGGCGTAAGCGACTATTGCGAGAAGGGTAAAAACCTCTATTCTAAGCTTCCACTTTTCAATGCGATTCTTCTTCTCTTGGTCGGCGCGATATGCGTTTATTACGGAGCTTGGAATTTGAAGTTTGGGCCGGAAAATTGGATGGGCACCATGATGCTTATTGCTGGCATCATTATTTGGGGTTTGGGTGTCCGGTTCTTTCTCCTCTGGAGTGTCAGCCATAACATTTATTGTACCGAAGTTCAAGCCGTCTTGTCTATCAATTCCTTAAACTCCATCTGTGGGGTATTCAAAAGCCTTATCATGGTGTCTTCAAACAGGTACGGATTCTCCCTGTTATTGAATCTCCAATCAAACTCATCAAGGTATGCATCCATATGCTTAGAACTAATCTGATGGTAAGAACCTACGATAGAACGATTGAAAAGCGACCATGCGCTTTCTACGCCGTTGGTGTAAGCGTTGCCCCTTCTCCATTCTTCGTTTCTGTGTTTAACAGATTCGTGCTTGTATTCGCCGTCAATCCTTTTGTATCCCCTGGCCTCGTCCGTCATAACCGTAGCGGTCTTATCTACGCGATCCTTGATGATCCCCACAAGGATTCTGGCCCCATTAGTGGGAATGGTCTTAGATTCAAACTTACCCTTTCTTTCAAGCAACCCTATTACTGCCTGTTTATCGTGTCTCGCTCTCTTTCTTCTCGGATCATAATTGCCGCCAACATAAGTTTCGTCTACCTCAACAACACCCTTCAGTTTTGGTTTGCTTTCTGTTGCCTCTTGCATAGCCTTTCTGATCCTATGGCAAAGATACCAAGCTGTCTTGTAGCTCACGCCAAGAGTCCTTTTCAATTGGTTGGCCGACATTCCCTTCTTGCTCTCTGTCATAAGATAAATGGCAAGAAACCATTTCCAGATAGGCAAATGAGAATCATGGAAGATTGTATTAGCAGTAGCCGTGAACTGATACCTACAGGCTTCACAATCAAATTTATGGCCGCTCTTAGCCGTTCTATAGACTTTAGGCGAGCCGCAACGAGGACATATGACACCATTAGGCCACTTTAGAGATTCGATATACGAGCGGCATTTAGATTCATCACCCTTGTATTGCTCAACGAGATCAATTAAATTAATATTCATAAGGAGCCTCCATGAAGAAAAAAGAGGAAGTCAAAAAACCACCAAAAAGGATGACGGCAGACGAAGTAATGTCCCACGTCTTCCATCCCGAAGTGGCAAAGCACTTGCGGAAACACATCGAAGACCACGACCAGAAAGCCAAACCCAAGAAGTAACTCACCATACTTTTAACTATAGCACAGATAGTTACCGTCGTCAAGTAAATAATCACCACATTTTTCTCTTGTCAGTAATGTTTATATTTGGTATAAACGATCATCCACATCATAGATAAACGCAAACGGACGCCTTGGGAAAAACTATTTGTTGGTTAATGGCGTACGATGGTCTGCCTGATAACAACGAGAGAAGCAAGGCGGCCGTTAACTTGATACGAATTCCTCTGATTGAATGCTGAGGAGGGTACGCGAAATGAACACGACAGCGCTTCCTGGGTTTTTGGTTCTTACCGTGTCTGTTCTGCTGATTTCGTCTTGTGCCGTTGCCCCATATAAAGCTTACACGGGCCCGGATTTACCACCAGACGAAACCGCACTGATCGAACGAGCCTCTATAGATATAGCTATTAAAAGCTGTGATGGCACAGAGGTAACCTCGGATGCAGTCACAGTCTTACCCGGAGATCATACCCTTGAGATGTCTTTTAACGAGGTAGGAAGATATTACGCGAGGAACACCTGTTTTCTGAAATTCACCGTTGAAGCAGGACACACGTACCGTATAGATAAGAGGTTTTCGTCCATCCCTGAAACGTATGAAGGATTTGTTGTTGATCAAAACACCGGAAAGCAGGTTGTGTCTGGTTGCGCCTACATCCCAGGAAACGAGAAGCAAATGCTGGCGTTCGTGGAAAAATCTATTAAGGAACATCCGAAGAATGCGACCCTTTGGGCGGCCAAAGGCAACGTACTCTTCAACCTGAAAAAGTATGATGAGGCCCTCTCAGCTTTTGAAACCGCGATCTCGCTTAATCCCGATTTCGCCGACGCATGGGCAATGAAGAGCTCGACCCTTGTATTCCTAAAACGATACGATGAGGCATTGATCTCCGTTGACAAAGCCATCCAACTCCGCCCAAATCAAATGGAATTAGAACGATTGAAGGACGCCATCATGAAGGCTTTGAGGCTAAGGACGGCAGGTAGCCATGCAGCGCGGGTCACGCAGGTCTTGCGCTAGGATAGGAAATATGAGAGGAGACGATATGATCAAACGTGCGTGGCAAGTGATACTGATACTGTTCATTGTTGCTACTTTCGGAGGCTGTTCTCTTCCACGTGTTACCCTTGACCAATCAAGCGCCAGTCGTATCAAGACCATAGGCATGCCGGAAATAAAGCAGCCGACCACTACAGGTATCAGTTGTGAACCAAATGCGGGTATATTGCCGATTACCAACACACAATTGAGACTTGTAGCAGGCAATATGCAGTGAATTTCAGTTCCGGAATGAGACAGTATTATATATTATACCATGTACCCGGGTGTTAACGGTATTGTGTTTCTACACTGAATATTTGAATCGCTGGATAAGTTCAGAGAAGCGGAAGCCCTTCTCATCCAAAGACGGCAATCCATCAAAGAAGGAAAGCAGCCTGAGATCAAAAGGATCGTAAATCATTCTTTCAACGACCTTGCGACAGAATATAGCAAATGGATGCAGCGTCAAAGGTCTTTCAGGGAGAAAGATTGCAACCTTAAGCAGCTTCAAGAGAAATATGGCGCTGTATCGCTCAGGCGTTTCAATACCATGATGCTCGAACACTACCAGACTGAACGTATACACAGAGGCAATAAACCCGCTACAGTCAACAGACATATTGCCTTGATAAAGCATATGTTCACAAAGGCTGTGGATTGGAACATGGTTGAAGAGGATGTATTGAAACGGGTTCGCAAGGTAAAGCTACTCGAAGAGAACAACAGAAGATTGCGGTATCTTTCGAAGGAAGAATGTCAAGCTCTTATCGATGCATGTGCGGATCATTTAAGACCGATAGTCGTTACTGCCTTAAATACCGGCATGAGAAAGGGAGAGATCCTGTCCCTGAAATGGGAAAACGTAGACCTGAACCATAAGTTCATACTTCTCGACAGGACAAAGAATGGGGAGAGAAGGGAAATACCAATTAACGCTACCTTACGGGCAACGTTGATAGGGATAAAGAGGCGGTTAGATATTTCTCATGTGTTCTATGATCAATTAACAGGCTCATCCTATGGCGATATCAAGAACTCGTTTAACGGAGCCTGTAAACGTGCAGGGATTAATAATTTTCGCTTTCACGATCTAAGACACACCTTCGCTTCTCATCTTGTTATGGAAGGGGTAGACCTTACGACAGTCTCAAGGCTGCTAGGTCACAGAGACTTAACCATGACCTTGAGGTATTCGCACTTATCACCATTACACCTGTCAAAGGCGGTTGATATTTTGGACAACGTTCTTAACAACAATACGAACTATACAAAAACTATACAATTGAGAGGGATTCAAGGGTGAGCATAAGGCGTAACTACTTGATATCATTGGTGCGCCCAGCAGGAATCGAACCTGCAACCTTTGGATTCGAAGTCCAACACTCTATCCAATTGAGCTATGGGCGCTTATTCGGGACGCCTTTATAATACCACAGGCGAGAGGCAAACGCACTCTTCTTTTGGTAGTGTCCTCATGAGGACACTACCCTTCTTTTCCCTCTCGGGCCTGTCTTCACCGCGCCGCAGAGGGAGTATCGCAGGTTTCATAGTGCACGGGCACTACACCGCTCAGGCTACCCTGTGGGTGATCGCTATTTCATCTCTAACAACGCCCAGGCGACGAAACAGGCGGTCTGGGTGTTCTTCTTCGGCTTGTTATCAAACTGGATGGGTGTGGCACTTGTATACGATCCATCGGCTTGTTGCGCGCCTTCGAGGTAATCAAGTGCGTTGTCCAAGTATTTCCTGTATTCGGTAAGACCGTTTAAGGCCATAATGACATAGGCCGTGATCTCCGGATCTTCGACGGATGCGGGCATCATGGAAAAACCGCCGGATTCCTTTCGGGTGCTCAAAAGCCAGGCGATGCCGTGCGCGACATAAGGCTCACTCGATTTAACGAGGTACATGCGCAAGGCCGTGAGCGACCTCGTGGTGCCGAGTGCAGTGGACGGTGATCCCCTGAACATGCCATAGCCGCCATCCTCGTTCTGGGAACCCTTAAGCCAGCCCACGGCCTTTTTCACAGATGGCTCGTCAGGGTCAAGCCCCGCTGCCTTGAAAGCAAAGAGCGCGCTCGCCGTGTGAAGTGTGGTGGGTTCGCCAACGCCCGCGACCCGCTGGAACCCACCGCCATTTTGCTCGGCCCCCTTGAGATACGCTATGGCCTTTTTCACCGCCTCTGGGCCCTCGCCTGTTTCGCTAAGCGCAATGATTGCGAAGGCGGTATGCGCGGCGTTATTGTTCCAACTCCCATCCGGTTTCTGGTCCTGAAGGATGAATCGAACGCCTTTCTCAATTTTATCGGCGCCGGTCCTGTTCATGGAAAGGACCTTCACGGCCCAGCTCGTGGGCTCCGTTTCGTAAGGAAATTCTCCCTTAAGTCTTGACCATCCCCCGCTCTCGTCCTGCGTGGACAGGATGTGGCTCTGCGCCTTATCCACGATTATGCGTCTCTTGTCATTCATTCCACGGATACCATATCACTATGCAAATTCGCCGTCAATACGGACGGGCTCACTCAAAAGAGGATTCATGGCGCGGCAAAAGAAAGGCGCATGATTCGACGTGAATAAGGGCGGCTGCCTGAGCACGATGGGCTTGATGGCAGAATGCTGTCTGAATTCTCTCTCAACGAAACTCCTCACATTACGTCTCGTCCATCCGTGCGGATGAACAAAATTCGTATACAACGAAAGATCGCCCTCATAGAAATCCGTTTGCACAAGGTCGAAAGATTCGGGGCTTAAACGGGGAAGGTTGAAGATCGCGACATTGAGAAAGTCGATGCAGGCGCTGTGCTTAACCGTAAAATCGAGAGTTCTTCGCGCCTTATCTTCGGATTCCCAGGGGGTGCCGAAGAGAAGGTAGACATAGGTGGCGATACCGGCATTGGACAGTGCTCGTAGCGCCCGTGATGTGGTTGAGACATCGTTTCCCTTGTGCATGGCATCGAGCACATCCTGGTTCCCGGATTCAACCCCCAGTTTCAGCATGACACAGCCCGAACGTTTGAGGGCCACGCAGAAATCAGGATCGGTAAGACAATCAGTGACCCTGGCAAAACCATACCAGGGCGCACCCGGAGGGTTTTCGGCAAATCCCCTCAATACTGCAGGACTCACGGCGTTGTCGGTCAGGTGTATGAGGGCCGGTCTTAACGCCTCGACGAGGCCTATAAGCTCGGGTGTCACCACACGGGCGGGTAGCTGCTCGTATCTATTGCCTTCGGCCTTCTCAGGACAGAAGGCGCACTTCCCCCAGTAACATCCCGATGAGCTGCTATACGGCATGATGAACCCGGGGGCAAGATATTTTTGGGAGTGTAGAAAGCCATAGGCAGGCCGCGAGCGGGCGCGTCCATGGCCCGTCTTACCGAGAATATTGAGGAGCGCCTCCTCCCCCGGGCCGGAGACCATGTAGTCTATCAGGCCACCGAAGCTATTCCTGAAGGTAGCTCTCTTCATCCACGATGTGACAAGACCGCCTCCAATGATGATCTTTAACGCGGGAAATCTTCTCTTCACGAACCCGATCATGGCAAAGCCGGAGAGCGCCTGGCTTAAAAAGGAGAGTGAGACGCCTATGTAGCCATATTGCCCCTTCTCAATCACGTCCGGGAGACGTTGAGAGAAGTAAGGGTAAAAAGGGTTTTTTTCGGGGTGCTCCGCGGCAGAGAGTAAATCGTCTGTTCTTGTCGGCGACAAAGACCGGTCTTCGTAGTCGGCGAGCGATATGCGAAGATCCTTATCCGTCGCCGACTTCTCCAGGAGTCGGTTGAGGTCGAGCACCGCCCGTTTATATCTGTCGAACCTCCCATAGAAACTGAGATTTCTCAGCGAATTGAGGTGTGAAGAAGCATTCTTTTTGGCCCGGCGCGTCCACGTATCGAACGCATCTACCGGCGCCTCGAGCTGATAGAGCATCCCTTCAAGGTTGGCATCGAGCAGTCCGTACGGTATGCCATGCGAGCCGAGCGCGCCGGCAAGTTGAGTTATACCTGCAGGTGGTTCGCATGGTTTTGTCGCTGGAGGGTGGATGAGCAGGATCATCGGTCACATGCCAGAGGAATGAGGCTATTGAGGGTGCGGGGGTTTTTCGGGGTCATCTCTTCACGTGTTTCAAGGCATCTTCTATTTTGCGCGTTTCCTTCCTGAGGTCGTTATCTTTACTCAGTCTATCGGCAAACCTTCTGTACACCTTGGGCACCGCCGAATAACTTATACCTCCGAAAAGTTCTCCGATCTCGTGGTTTGGGACCCCGGTATATTTCTTGACAAGATAGATAGCGAGATTCCTGTAAATGCCTTTTTGTAAGGAAGTCACGTCGGTGTCAAAGTGGGTACCGACCATTTTTATGATTTTTTCGGGCGAGACAGAGGCGGCCGATGCTCGCGGGCGGTCAACCGTTTTATGCTTGTTAGCTTCGATATCGAGCTTCCTCATGATCTTATTGACAAAGGGCCTATCCCCGAGAACCGAGCTCTTGAAAACATCATCGAAAGGATTCTTCAGTTCGACCCCCTTCGCAGAATCGATAAACCGCTTGTATTTCTTAAGAGGGGCCATGCGCCGGATAAGATCGCGGTGGACGAGCTCATCTCTCGTCTTGTAAATGTACGACTTATAACTGCTGAAGCGATACCGTTCCGGCCTCTTCACAACATTCGCCTTGACAGGCATGAGGTGGAGGTACCGGCTCAGCTCGAGGATATAGTTGTCGGGGTCTATGAGAACAGCCTTGAACCTTCCCCGAAACAAATGGCCCCTTCGGTGCTTTCTTTGATTAAAGTACGCGGCATACGATCCGTTAATGTGGTGCATTACATTACTCAGGTTGGCCTTCGGGGTCCCTGCGATGAGATGATATTCCTTCTTCAACAGGACATAACAATGAATCACAAAGCCGTATCTGTCTTCTGCTTCCTTCAAGCATTCTTTGAATCTTTGGTAATCCTTCTCCGTGACAAAGATACTCCGTTTCTCATTGCCCTTAGATGTTATGTAGTACAGGGCGTTTGCATATTCGATGCGTAGCGGCCGGGCCATAGGCTAAGACTAAACTATGACGGCGCCGTATGTCAAGGCATGGCACTACCGGGTAGCGGGCGAGACCCGTGAGCCACCACCAGTTTTACGCGAGGGACAATTCTCCGTCGACCATCCTGTACCGCTTGGCGCCGAAGGCGCCTATTTCAGGATCATGAGTCACAAGTATGAGGGTTGACGAAAGCCTTTTGTTCACCGAGAGGATGTAATCGAGGACTTCATGACCGGTTTTGCGGTCCAGGTTCCCGGTAGGTTCGTCGGCGAGGATCAGTTCCGGTTCGTTCACGAGCGCGCGTGCGATGGCTACGCGCTGCTGCTCTCCGCCGGAGAGCTCGCCCGGCTTATGGGTGCGCCTGTCCTCTAAGCCCACCACAGCGAGGAATTCTTCAGCTTTCCGGATGGCATCGGTCTCACTCACCCTTTTGATGAGAAGCGGCATCATGATATTTTCGATCACGTTGAAGTCCTGGAGAAGATGGTAGAACTGAAAAATAAATCCGACCTTCTGGTTCCTGAAGACGCTTTCTTCATCTTCCGAGTATTCACGGATATTTTTGTCCCTGAAGTAGACCTCCCCGGATGTTGCACGATCCAGGGCGCCGAGGATATGGAGAAACGTGCTCTTGCCCGCCCCGGAAGGACCCATAATGGTGATGAAATCGCCTGTGTCGGCGGAGAAGTCGATGCCCTTGAGGACCTGAACTTCTACGTTGTCTTTGTGAAAGACCTTTTTAAGCTCAGTCGTGCGAAGAATCTGATCACTCATACCTGAGAGTCTCCACGGGGTCGATCTTCGATGCCTTATACGAAGGATAGATAGTTGCGAGCACACAAATAACCGCAGTGATAAGGGCGATGAAGAGGATGTCAAAAACGCCTATCTTTGCGGGCAGTTTTGTAATGTAGTAGATGTCCTGAGGCAGTTTGAAGAGGTTCGTATATTTGATAATAAGACAGCCGACATATCCGCCCAAGGAGCCCATTACAGCTCCTATCACCCCGATAGTTATGCCTTCGACCATGAAAATCTTCATGATGCTCTGCTTCTTTGTGCCTATGGATTTGAGAATGGCGATGTCCTTTTTCTTCTCCATTACCGTCATAATAAGAGAGCTGATGATATTGAAGCTCGCCACAAGAATAATGAGCGCAAGGATAATATACATCATGAGCTTTTCAAGTTTCAGCGCAGAGAAGAGATTTCTGTTCATCTCCACCCAGGTTCTGGCAAAGTACTGGCTGCCAACCCTTTTTAGGATTTCTCTTCTCGCTTCGTCGGCCTTGTAGACATCGTCGAGTTTGACCTCGATGCCCGTGGCGCCGATGCCCATGATGCTTTCCACGTCGCTCAAGGACATGATCACGAGGGTATTGTCCACATCATACATGCCCGTCTCGAAGATTCCGCCCACGCGCACGCGGACCGTTTCCGGCATTGCGCCCATGGGTGAATAGCCGCCAAGCGGGACCATGAGGGTGAGGCTGTCCCCTCTGAACAGACCGAGACTTTTGGCCAGTTCCTTTCCGATGAGCACATCTGACTTCACGCCGAGCGCCTCGATGCTCCCCTCTTTGACCATGCTCCCCAGGAATTTCACATCCGCGGGATTGAGCCCTTTCACCGCCACACCGGCGAGCTGCCTGTTGCTCTCAGCCATGGCCTGAAAGGTGATGAAGGGAAAGGCATGTGAGACGCCTTTCACGCTTTTTATCTGTTCGACAATCCTCTGCGGCTCCCTGATTTCCCCGTTTAAGTTTAAAACGAGGATGTGAGGATTGATGCCGAGTATGCGCTCACGGATTTCATCCTGAAACCCCGTCATCACGGCTATGACGATAATGAGCGCCGTCACGCCGATGGCAATGCCGACAACAGCAATCCATGTGGTAAAGGATATGAAGGCCTCTTTGCGCTTGGAACGCAGGTACCTGAGCCCTATGGTCGTTTCGAAATCCATGTTTCTAATGTCTTATCATATGCGGGACTGGCTTTCAAGGAAAGGCCGGCAACGCCCTGCTTTAGCTCGCAGATCGCGATCTCGAAATCGTTTCATTCGCCTCCTCGATGAGAGCAATAGAATACGTATTATCTTTTTTTTACATGGGGTTTTGCATTTTGTGGCGCTCTATTTTACAGACTCTATTATTTAGATGTTAGAGGGTGTGGAGGTCTTCCCCATCGTGGTGATCTTTTTCCTTCAAGGGAGCAGCTTGTCGGATATCTTTCTCTTTGCAGCACGGTCCCTCATTTGCATCACCGTGAGCCTTTTTGCGAAGCCGAATCTTTTGTAGAATTTAAGCGCGTCCTCATTACCCTCGGCTATTGATACCCTCTTTGTGACGCAACGCTTTTCCTCAAGCCATATCAGGGCGGAAGAGGCAAGTTTTTCGCCGACCCCCTTTCCCCTGTATGCCTCCTCCACAAAAAGAGAATCAATTTCCCCGTTCAGCGCGTCAACGCTCGCCACGCAATAGCCGATGTTTTCACCATTGTCCTGCGCCACATAGGCGATGAGGCGATCGCGCTTTTTCAGGTCCTCCATGCGTTTTTCAAAGGTAAACTTGGCATAGTGCTCTTTGAAGTGTCTCGATGCGGCGAGATGATGGGCGTTCAGCTTCTCCCACAGCGGCTTAATGAGTCCTATCTCATTTCTGTCAATTGCTATGATTTTCACAGACCCCTCGTGGTTGCCGCGGTTATTTGCCGATTCGGATTTCAAAATAGAATGAGGCGACAAGAAGGAGCCGACGCAGGCGTACTTTCAGGTACGTCGAGGAGTGCGACGACGCAGGCAACGAGATTGTATGAAGAAGTCCGATTCGGCATTAGCTATGGGCGCAAAAGGGGAAAAAGGATTACTTCGCGTATAGAAGGACTGTCAGTAAGCACCATGGCCAGCCGGTCAATACCGATGCCTTCCCCAGCGGTCGGCGGCAGCCCGTACTCGAGCGCCATGATATAATCCTCGTCAAGGGCAGCCCCTTCTTCCCTGTCCTTGATCTGGTCCATAAATCTTTGTTTCTGGTCTTCGGGATCGTTGAGCTCGTTAAACCCGTTGGCGATCTCCATGCCCGCGATATACAGCTCGAAACGCTCCGTCACATCGGGGTTCTCTCTGTTCCGTTTGGCAAGGGGAGAGACCTCTACGGGATAGCGCGTAATGAAGGTCGGTTGAGTCAGCTTCTTCTCACAGAGTTCCTCGAAAATGGCCTCGATAAGCTTGCCTCGAGAGAGGCTTTCGGCGTCTTCGACGCCCAGGTGTTTGGCGTATCCCGATAGCTTTCCCCGATCATCAAGCAGTGCCGGATCGAAGGGCTCGGCCTCTTTCAGGGCCTCTTTCAGGGCTTCTTCCATGGTTATCCTTTTCCATGGCCTGCCGAAGGCGATCTCGTGCCCGTTATACGTGATGGTTGTGGTTCCGAAGAGCTCTTCAACGAGCGAAGACATCATGTCCTCGGTCATGTCCATGAGATCTTCGTAACTGGCGTAGGCCTGATAGAACTCGAGCATGGTAAATTCGGGGTTGTGTCGCACCGAAATACCCTCGTTGCGGAAATTCCTGTTGATCTCGAAAACCCGTTCAAAACCTCCCACCACGAGACGCTTGAGGTAGAGCTCAGGGGCAATCCTCAGATAGAGGTCCATGTCGAGGGTATTGTGGTGGGTCACGAAAGGCTTGGCCACGGCGCCGCCGGGAGACGGCTGCATCATGGGCGTCTCAACCTCCATGAAGTCCCTTTGCACAAAATAGCGTCGGATAAAATCTACGATCTGCGCTCGTTTTTCAAAGACGTGACGGGCCTTTTCGTTGACAATGAGATCGAGGTATCTTTTGCGGTACCGCTCCTCCACGTCTGTGAGTCCATGCCATTTTTCCGGCAAGGGGCGCAGGGATTTGGTAAGGAGTGCTACGCGCTCGGCGAGCACCGTGAGCTCCCCGGTCTTCGTTTTAAAAACACGGCCCGTGACCCCCACGATGTCCGAGATGTCAAACTTCTTGAATACGTCGTATGAAGGCTCTTTAAGCATGTCCTTACGCACGTAAATCTGTATTTTACCCCTTCGGTCCTGAATGTGGATAAAGGTGCTCTTTCCAAAATCCCTGAAGGCCATGATTCTTCCGGCAACAGAGACGGTCTCAAGCACCTTTTCCAGTTCGTCATGGCTCATGTCACCGAACCTTTTGCCGACCTCTGTGGTCGTGATATAAGGTCCCCGGTCCTGCGGATAGGTTTCAATTCCCAGTTTCTTAAGCGCTTCCTCTTTTTCTTTACGTATGGCCACTAATTCATTGATCGGTTCCATCGTAGACTCCTGTTTATCGCGTGGGCCTTAAAGCCGGTTAAGGCCCAAATTCACCATGCCTTTTTTAGGGTATTTCTACTATAACATCATAATCGAGGGTTTTCACTACTTTCCCTTGCCTGATTTGGCCGATCGCACATTCACCTTTAATGAATGCAATACCGTCTATGTCGGGGGCCTGCGTGAGCATGCGCCCTATCGTTGATCCGCCTTCCTTCTCCTCTACAACGACCTTCACCTGGCGACCCAGGAAACGGGAGAGCCGTCGCTTTGAGATCTCTTTCTGGATTTCCATGACGTGGCGAAAGCGCTCTCTTTTCAAGGTTTTCTTGACCTGCGGGCGCATCTTATATGCAGGGGTGCCCTCTTCTTTCGAGTACATGAACACGCCGAGCATATCGAATTCCCACTTCCGTATAAAGGCGCAGAGGTTCTGAAAATCCTCTTCGGTCTCACCGGGAAAACCTACGATCAGCGATGTTCTGAGCGTCACGTCGGGCATGGCACGCCTTATTCCTTCAAGAAGTCTTTCCAGGTCATTCCTCAAGTGTTTCCTACCCATGGCGGTGAGGATCTTATCTTCCGAGTGCTGAATAGGTATATCAAGATAAGGGATGATCTTCGGCTCATCTTTTATGAACCGGATAAGGTCCTCATTGCACCCTTTGGGGTGCAGATACATGAGCCTCAGATAGTAGTCGCCTTTGATGGTGAGCAGCGCGCTCAGCAATTGCGTTAACGTGGATGCGGCATCCCTGCCGTAAGCCGTGATGTCCTGACCGATAATGTTGATCTCCCGAAAGCCCGCGCTCAGAAGCCACTCAAACTCTCTCTTTACGTCTGCGATAGATTTACTCCTCAGACCGCCCCTGATGGAAGGAATCGTGCAATAGGTACACCGATTGTCGCATCCTTCCTGGATTTTCAGGTACGCGAGAGGGGGGCTCGTGAGCATCTTCCGCGGGAACGTTTCGGCAAACATGCCTTCTTTGGCGTAGACGCCCTCCTTCTCGATCAGCCGATGCGCCTCGGGGTAGCTGTTTCTCCCGAGAAAAAGCGAGACCTCCGGTAGCAGTTCTTTAAGCCTTTCTCCGTAGCGTTCTACGAGACATCCGGTAACGATAACCCTCTGGTGAGCGTAAGAGGCCTCTGTAAGGATCGTCTCGATCGATTCCTTGACGGAATCGCCGATGAAGGCGCAGGTGTTGACAATCACCGCGTCAGGGTCTTGATCGGAGATCACGTGTCCCGCGTTCGAAAGAAGGCCCACGAGATACTCCGATTCTACGAGATTCTTGGGACATCCGAGGCTGATCACTTTATAGTTCATAGAGCAAGCACACCTTGTTGCATCGGGGGCTTCTTGTTCCGGTACATCCGGCGCCGATGCCGATTCTATGGCATAGAAAAAAATCGTACTTTAGCGGGTCTTCGGGCGAGAACTTCTTGAGCGCATCGGTTATTTCAAAGGCCGCGCCATAGGACGGGGTAGCGCGCCTGGTAAAGCCTAAGCATCTGCCGATCTTGAAGATGTGGGTATCGAGCGGTATGACGAGATCCGATCTGTCGATAAAATCCCAAATACCGAGATCGATCTCGTCTTTTCTCACCATCCATCTGAGATACAGGTTCCACCTTTTCAGAGCGCTTGTTGCCGAAGGCTTGGGAAAGAAAAAGGTGAGCGCATCATCGTCATCGTCAAAAAGCTCCTTGCGAAGCTTAAAGAGGGTGGCCCTTGTGTCTTTTTCATAATACGTCCTGAACATACTCCCAAGCCCGCCGAAGTCATGATAGATCCTCCGCAGAGCTTCAAAGAGATATATGATCTCCTTATCCTTGTGAAACCGATAATAGAGTCCTTTGACACGCCTTAAGTCTCCTTGTTCGACGAACACGCGCAAATCCTTTCCCATTGTCAGAAAAAGTGCCTCAAGGAACCTTTTAAACACCTCTATTTTGCCATAGGCAAACTGGGAGGCAATAAAACCTGCAATTTCGATGCTGTCTTTGTCCCTGTAACGATGGACAAATTCAATCGGGTCGTTGCCCATAATATGCTTCAGATGTACCTTCTCTCTATCGTAGGCGTCTTTCAGATTAATGGTAGTTCCCTTTATGTACGCACATAGATCAAATCCGGATTGACGGCACATGCGAGCCGCTTCGTTAGAATTTACCTTGAAAACAGGATGAAATCAAATGCATGAATCGCTGCGTGCGATAAGGACGGGCTTCGCGGTACAAGACAGAAGTCGAAAACATATCCCGGGGAAGGTCCGGGGTTCAAAAAAACCGTGGGCCCTGTTTTTGGGCCCACGGATTGTAATTCAGCTAACGAGCGAAATGCCGGCTATTAGTAAATGCCTCGCACCGGCCAGACGCCGAGTTTTACGACCTTGCCGTTCTGGAGCTGGTCGACCCGGACCTTGTCAATGCCCTCGATCTTGCCTTTGCTGTAGTTGAGCGGGGTAGCGGCAATACCGCCGGTGTCGAAATTCTTGATCTGATAGAAACCGTCGTTCAGCACGTCGATGGGCTTTAACTGTTCGAGGGGCTTCTTGAGCATGGCAAGCCGTAACGCTTCAATCTGCGTCATAACCTCGATAAAACCTCCCATATACTGGCTGTGGCTCACGAATTTGTTCGGGTGGTACTTTTTCTGCAACTCGACCTCAAACTTTACTCCAGGGCTCTGATCATCCCAGGGAGGGAAACCGCCGGCCACGACAAATCCGTCGCCCAGCTTACCCATGGCTTCTGCAAACACAGGCAGATGGCTCGGCGTACCGCAGGCAAAGACTATTTTGTACGGCTGATACGGTCCCATACCCAATCTCACCATTTCCTTCACCGTGGGCTGTGAACCCGGGTTGACCATAATGCCCAGGGCAAGGTCAACCTTGTTTTCCTTGAGCCACATGAGCTGGGTCGTAGGAGGAGAGGTGGGAACGAGCGGCACGTACTGGATGCCGACAAATTCATAACCGATCTTCTCTAGATATGCCTTCATCTGCGGTATCTCGATGGACTTGCCCATGGCGTTGTCCGCGGTGAGATAGGCGACTCTCGGTTTTCTCCTTTCCTTCCAGTTCTCTTTGAACCAATCGGCTACAGCAGCCATATCATCGGTATAAATCGGGTAATAGGTGAGAATGGTTCCTGGCGGCTGCATGAGAAACGCGCCCGTAGACATGCTGGGTGCGCCGAAGCCGTCCTGCATGAGCCTGTCTTTGAGGGCAAGTGCCGTGGGCGAGCCTGACGCCCGGTAAACGAGCATTCCCTTGGCCTTAAGCTCCTCGTAAATGGAGAGGGCCTTTGCGGGCTGGAGCATATCGTCCCGCCACAGGAGTTCTACGGTCACGTCGCTGGGCCATTTCTCCTTTCGCCACGGGGCCAGGTTCTTTGTCTCGTTGACGTATTTCACATAGTCCTCATAGGCTTGCAAGATCGCAGCCGAATCCTCCGCATAGGGACCGGTAAGCGACATGGTGCCCCCCACATACACCGTTCTCCCGGCGGCCTGACCGCTTGGGGAAAACGCCAAGAATCCGACCAGCAGCACGATCACAAAAAACACGATCTTCGATCCGATTCTACCCATTTTCTTCCTCCTCCTTTTTTGTTTTATAGGGCTACCCTATTATGATACTTTCGATCGATCAAATCAACACTCCTCGCATGACCCTATTCTTCATGCGAGAAAGGCCACAGTCTGCAATATGTCTTGATCATCCCCCATCTGTGAGCAAGCCCACGGGATTCAAGAATCAGAAAGAGGATAATGACCATGCCCCGGGCGATAAGAGCCAGTGCAGCGGCTGCCTGAGCAGCCACGGCAGCGGAGAGGATAGGGCCGACCACCGTGATCAACTCATCGAGAAGTTTGAGCGATACGGCGCCCAAGATGGCCCCGGCGATGCTGCCCATGCCGCCGACAATCAGCATGCCTATGTACCAGACAGAATCCATGAACGGGAATTGGTCAATACTCGCTAAACCGTAGTAGTGAACGAGAAGTGCCCCGGCCACACCGGCGTAAACACAGCCGATAAAGAACGCCTGCAGTTTGTAGCTCCAAAGGCTGATCCCCATGACCTCGGCGGCAAGATCGTTGTCCCTGATCGCCACAAACGCCCTGCCTGCCCTCGTTCTCGTTATGTTGACTGCAAAATACGTGGCAATGCACGCAATGATCATTACGAGATAGTAATAACTCGCCTTGGTGTTAAATACAAAACTACCGATGGAGGGTTTTGGCACGGGCAGGCCGTCAGACCCGCCGGTGAAAGTTCTCGCCTGAAGTACAAGCCACATAATAATGAAGTGTGCGGCTATCGTCGCCATAATCAGATAAAAACCCCTGATTTTCAATGAAGGCAGGCCGAAGATCAACCCCGCCACGCCGGCCGCCAGAGCAGCACAAGGCAGAGCGCCAAAGAATGGCCAGCCATATTTTGCGGTGAGTATGCCGGAAACGTACGCACCTACCGCCATGAAACCCACGTGCCCCATGGAGATCTGGCCGCAATACCCCGTTAAGATGTTGAGGCCATGAACACTGATGATGGCGATACAGATCATGGTCATGACGGTGAGTATCCTGTCGCTGCAAAACAGGGGGCAGAGAAGAAGCAGGACGATGAAAGCGGCAAGAAGCGTCCATTGGGACCTGCCGTGGATAACAGCCATGTCCTGCGCGTAGTTTTCGTGAAAGGTTCCGCCACGTAAGCTCATTTGCTATATCCTTTCTATCCTGGCCATACCGAATAGACCGTAGGGCCTGAAGATGAGCACGAAGATCATTATTGCAAAGGGAAATACCTGGGCTAATCCTCCGCCCGGCAAGAGCGGATCCAGATAGCCCGCCGCCACATTCTCAAGCATGCCGAGTATAATACCGGCCACGATGGCCCCGCCCACAGAGTCCACACCGCCGAGCAAGACCACGGCGAAGGCCTTGAGGCCTATTTCAGCAAGCGGTATCATCACGCCTGACACCCCACCGAGGAGGATACCGCCGATCACCCCAACGACGGAGGCGATCACCCATGAAACCGCGTAAACCGTAGTCGCCCTGATGCCGAGACTCTGGACCACCTGAAGGTCCTCAGCGGTCGCCCGCATGGCGAGTCCGATCTTTGTGTACCGGAAAAGCAGTATGAGCAAGGTAACCGCGAAAACCGAAACCATAAGACCGATTAATGACTCCGGGGGCACCGATATCTGACCCAGTTTCAGGGTAAGCGTGGGGAGCACTCCGTGGTACGTCTTGTACTCTCCACCCCAGATCAGGGTCACAAGCCCCTCGAGCACCGTGGCTAAGGCTATGGTCATCATGATGATGGCAAGCTCAGGGTGGCCTACGAGCGGACGAAGACAAACACGCTCTATCACCATGCCGAGCAGGGCGGCCACTATTATTGCACCGAGCAGGGCGGCCCAGATCGGCAGATGAAAGGGTACGAGAAAAGTATAACCTACGTAACCGCCAATGAGCACGAAGTGTCCCTGGGCTATGTTGAACGCATTCGAGCATTTGAGAATGATCACAAATCCTATTGCGATGAGGGCATATACCATGCCGAGGGCAAAACCGGTTACGATCAATTGCAAAAAGAAGTTCATGCGGCCGCTCCTTTAATGGACATCACATTGAGCACAGTCTTTCGTACTCCCGTACCCCCTTCACGCTGGCGAGTCGGAGCGTCCACGGGTATCTCGGTCTTATCTTCATAGATTGCTTTGACAAGCCCGGCGTAACGCTCTTCCATATATGACGCCTTAAGCTTCCGAGTTCTCGTCAACTCACCTTCGTCGGGGCTAAATTCCTTGTGCAGGTTTACGAACTTTCTCACCCTTGAGCCTGCCGGCAGATCGCTGTTTATCCTGTCCACATCCTGCTTTATGAGCTCATACACCTCGGCCTTTTGTGCGAGCTCGGCAAATGTGTTAAAGGAGAGCCTCCTCTGACCGGCCCACCCGCTCACGGTATCATAGTTGATAACGATAACGGCGGATACGTATGCTTTATCGGGTCCGGCTGTAACCCAGGCGTCCTTAATATAGGGGCTCGATCTTAACCGGCACTCGATAGCCTGAGGGGCGAGCCTGACACCGCCCGTGAGCGCAACGAGATTCGTCTTCCTGTCCAAAAACACAACCTCGCCGTCTTTATTCACAAGACCAACGTCTCCGCTATAAAACCATCCGTCTCTTAACGCCTCGGCCGTCTTATTCGGGTCTTTATAGTAGCCGAGGAACATACCGGGTTGTCTGTAGATGATCTCGCCCTGATCGGTTATTTTCACCTCTGCTCCCTTAAGGACGGGACCAACCGTTTCCGGACGGATATCCTCATTGGCCGCTCCTGTCAGAGCGCCGCCTTCTGTCGTTCCGTAAATGCTTTTCAGGGGAAGATCGAGGGCATGATAGAATCTAAAGGCATCGGGACTCAACGTTGCCCCGCTCGTGTAACAGATCCTTGCGTTCGACAGACCGAGGCTCTTTCTCATGCGTCCTAAGAGGACGATATTTGCTATCATATGAAGTATTCTGAAGAATACCGTCGGTTTCTTACTTTGAAGCTTGAGATCGGCCATCCTGTAACCGACGGGCATGAAGAGGCGAAAAGCAAGCTTCTTTAATGCATCGACCCCGAGCATCATGGCCTGAACCTTGGCCGCCCGGCTCTCCCACAAGCGGGCCTCATGGAATACGATATTCGGCCCTATCTCTTTGTTGTCCCGTTCCTGGGTTTCAGGGTCTTCGGCAAAATTGAGGACGCTCAATGACAGGAGATGACACGCGATCCCGAACCACTGTTCGTTGATCCAGACGGGCGGCAGGTAAGGAACCACGTTATCGTCTTCGCGCCACGGATCAAGGCGCAGATAAGCCTCGGCTCCTGCCCTTATCGTTTTGTAGCTGTGGACAGCGGCTTTGGGCACATTTCCCGTGGTGCCGGAGGTATACACGAGAGCGCAGATGTCATCAGCCTTGCCGTCCTCCACATTTTTCTCGAAAAGTCCGGCATGCTCCCCATCGTACGCCTTGCCTAACTCCAGCACCTGCTTGTATCCCATCAAAATAGGCTCGCTATAGTGCGCGAGTCCTTTGTAGTTCCAGTAGATCACCTTCTTGAGAAGGGGGAGTTCATTCTTGATTTCGAGGAGCTTGTCAACCTGCTCCTGATCGGCAACCACGGCAAACGCAGCGCCGGAGTTTTTAGCGACGAATGCTATCTCCTCAGTGGAGGCATCGGAATAAACCCCCACGGGTATGCCATGATCGGCCTCGGCGGCTATCTCAGCGTTGTACCATTGCGGGGCGTTATCTCCAATGATAAGAAGCGCATCCCCGGCCTTGAAACCGAGAGACAAAAGGCCGAGCGCCAGGCATTTTACATCGGAGTAATACTCTCTCCAGGTGTAGGGCTGCCAGATGCCGTGGTGTTTATAGCGCATGGCTTTTTTGTCGCCATACTGCTCGCAGTTGTGTTTGAGTACTTTGGGCCAGGTATCGCCTTTTTCTCTGTAAGCCTCGTCCATCCCGGTAATCACTGCCTCCGTCTTATTTGTTAAGCAAGCCACCTCTTTTTTCGCCGGTAGTGCTTGATGTCACGATAGCTCTTTTTGGAACCTGCAGTCGATAGTCCCAGATAGAATTCCCGAACATCCTCGTTATCCCGCAGTTGTTCGGCCGGACCGGTCAAAACCACTTTTCCGTTCTCCATGACATAGCCGTCATCGGCAATGCCTAAAGCTGCCCTCGCGTTCTGTTCTACGAGGAGGATTGACATTTTCTGGTCCATATTGATTTTCTTTATGATCTGGTAGATCTCTTCTACCATGAGCGGCGCGAGACCGAGGGAAGGCTCGTCCAGGAGCATAAGCCTGGGTCGGGCCATGAGCGCCCGCCCGATCACGAGCATCTGCTGTTCGCCTCCGGATAAGTAACCGCTCACCCGGTTGCGCAGGTGCTTGATCTTGGGGATGTACCCGAAGACCATTTCCAGGTCGTTTCTGACTCCTGCGCGATCGTTTCGGCAGTAAGCTCCGACAAGCAGATTTTCTTCGACGGTCAAGTGTTCAAGCACCCTGCGGCCTTCCATTGCCTGGCTCACGCCGAGCGCCGCAATATCCTCCGGCCCATACTTGTCTAACCTCTTGCCGTCAAGTTCGATCGTACCGACGGTTACTTCGCCCTCTTCGGTCTTCAGCATCCCCGATATCGCTTTGAGTGTTGTGGTTTTGCCCGCGCCGTTTGCGCCGAGCAGGGCAGCGATCTTTCCATCACCGACAGTGAGCGATACACCCCGCAGCACCTGGATGACGTTCATATAGACAACTTCAATGTTGTTTACGTTTAGCATTCTCTCTTATCCACCCCAATCTTTTGTGTGCTCGGCTATCCCCGTTTGCAACCACTTTAAAGATCAAACGAACAGCCTAACCCGCCATTCCCATCTTCTACCATAACGAACCGTTACGCTATGCGGGTCCGTAATCGCATGTTACGGGCAATAAGAAACTTCTCTCTCGTGCTACTCCCCTTTTCCGAGATACGCGCTGATAACATCAGGATTGGCGCTTACTTCTGAGGGGGTGCCCTGGGCGATCTTGCGCCCGAACTCAAGAACCACGACCCTGTTGGCAATATCCATGACGACCCCCATGTCGTGTTCCACGAGGATGATCGACCTGATTCCGTCCCGCAGCACAGGCGTATTCGGATAAGTGGCGCCCTGACCCTCGAACAGATCGATGATGAAGCGCGCGATATCCTCTTTTTCCTCGAGGTTCATCCCGGCCATAGGCTCATCAAGGAGCAATACCTTGGGTTCCAGGGCGAGAGCGCGTGCAAGCTCTACCCTTTTTCGCATTCCATAAGGTAATAGGCCCACTACCTTCTTCCTTATCGGAGCTATTTCGAGGAAGTCGATGATCTCCTCTACGATCTCACGGTGTTTGATCTCTTCCTTAAGTGCCCACCCGAAGTAGAGCCCGCCGGTAACAAAGTTCTGTTTCATGAGAACATGTCTCGCTGCCATTATGTTATCTTCAGTGGATAGTCCGGTATAGAGCTCTATGTTCTGAAAGGTTCTTGCAATACCGAGTTTGGCGAGTTTATCCGGGCGCATGCGTGTTACTCTCTGCCCTTCGTAATATATCTCGCCCTTCTGGGGTTTGTAAAAGCCGCTTATGCTGTTAAGCAACGCGGTCTTACCGGCTCCGTTCGGCCCGATGATGGCGAGTATCTCGTTATGCAAGACGTTCATGCTCACGCTGGACAAGGCGCTGACGCCGCCAAAGCTGAGCGACAGGTTTTCGATGCGTAGTCTATCGTGGTTGCCTGTTTCCATATTCATAGCCCCAGGTCCCCCAATACCTGTTCTTATTTCTTGTTAAGTTTCTCGAGATACTCTTTCTTTATCTCCCGCTTCAGGATCTTGCCTGCCGCGCTCAACGGGAGTTTGTCGGTAATCACGTACTCCTTGGGTACTTTGAAAGGCGCCAGCTTGGTCTTTAGATAGGCCTTCACTTCGTCGGCGCTCACCTTCTTGCCGGCCTTGGGTGTGATGAACGCTGCAACCCTTTCGCCCCACTCTCTATCAGGGAGACCGATAACGGCGCATTCTTCAACCTCAGGTTTGGTGTATAAGGCTTCCTCGACTTCACGGGGATAGACATTCTCGCCGCCCGTGATGATCATATCTTTGAGCCTGTCCACGATGAAGACGTATCCTTCTTTGTCGCAGACACCGATATCGCCGGACCTGAACCAGCCGTCTTCGTGGCGTTTCTTCTCGGGATCGAGATGCCAGAAAGACTCTTTGGTTGCTTCAGGGTTATTCAGGTAGCCCTTCATGATGTTGGTGCCACGGATACAGATCTCACCCTCTTCACCGGCAGGCAAAACCGCTCCGGTGGAAATGTCCCTGATCTGAACCTCGACCCCGGGCACGCTCGTTCCGATGGACCCGACCACATGCCGGTAATAGTGGTTATAGGTGACAGCTGAAGCTGATTCCGTCATTCCGTATCCCTCATAGATCGTGAGTCCAGTCCTCTCCTTCCATTGCCGGACAACTTCCGCCGCCATGGCTGCGGCCGCAGAAAAGCAGTACCGGACTTTTCCCAATTTCTGTTTCAAATTATCGAGAGATAATAGCCTCACGTATGCCGTGGGCACGCTGAAGAGCTTGGTTATGCGGCCGGCCTCGAGCAGACTGAGGACCTTATCCATATCAAAGGTGGGGAGGAGCTCAAGAGACCCTGCACTCAAGATTGTGGCGTTCATGACATGCATTTGTCCGAAGACGTGGTTAAACGGGAGATAACAGATGGCCCTGTCCTGCTCGGTAGACCGTTCGCTAAAAGCCACGTTGTGCGCCGACGTGTTGATATTCTGGTGGGTCGTCATCACGCCCTTGGGTATACCGGTAGTTCCCCCTGTATAGAGGATGGCTGCTGTGTCCTTACGGTCACGGTAGACAGCTTCAAATGAAGGCGAGCCCGCATCAAGAAGCTTTTGAAAGGACATATCGCCATTAGGGCAGATGGCCGTTTTAATGCCGTCGGCTCCTCTGAGACTCTGAATATCTTTCAACCGTTCGTCGGCGGTAAGCAGTATTCTCGGTTTGGCATGGTCGAGGAGAAGACGGAGTTCATCCGGAGAAAGTGACGCGCCGAGCGTAACCGCCACAGCGCCGGTCTTAAGGATACCGAAATAGAAGACGAGCCAGTCAATGGAGTTGGGTGCGCATATGCCTATGTGATCACCGGCCTTGACCCCCATCTTGAGAATGGCCGTGGCAACACGATTTGCTGCCTGGTTCATTTCTGAATACGTCATTTCCTTTCCCTCTGAGATTAATGCGGGACGCTCGGGAAAGTAGAGTGCGGCTGTTTCCAAGTTTGTTGCAACGTTCATGATGCGACTCCTGTAAGAATGAGATTTACGTTATATGCTAAGTACAACTCGATTTCTTATTTTCGGTATAATAGTTATATGGGTTGGTTCGAAATGTCAAGAAAATTTCATATTGTATAAATGTATAATATTATTTCCCATGGGGCGCACAGCCGCGCCTCGTCAGGTCTGATCTTCGAGTGTTCTGTAACTACAAGTTATACGTTTTATCACGGGCTTCATTGAACATTCTTTCCAAAAGGCCGTGTGGCGTAACCGATGCGCGGATGTCAATGGAACGGTATTTGCTTACTCATTTCATAAGAGGTAGAATACCGGAAATTATGAAAACATCTGAGCTCGACCGTGAAATTACTCAGTTGAAGAAACGGATACGGGAGCTTGAAGAGAGAAACCGTGACCTGATGGGCATGATCGAGAATACCCATGACGCACTCTGTATCGTTGATGGAGAAAGCAGATTGCTCATGGCAAATCCCGCATTTGAGCGCGTCATGGAAACAAGCAATTCAGAAATCGTGGGAAGAAAGATCCGTGATCTCGTAAAAGAGGGCATGTCCGATACGGGTGCATCGCTGCACGTCATCAATACCGGGAAACCGCAAACGGTCGTCATTAAAATGAGAAGCGGCAAGGAAGTTTTGAGCACCGGGGTTCCGGTTTTTGACCAGAATGGAAAGATCGACAGGATCTACTGCAATCTCCGGGACATAACTGAACTCAACAGGCTGAAGGAGGAATGCGCCCAGTCCCAAAAACTCATCTCCAAGTATCTCGTGGAGCTTAACGAAGTGAAAAGGCTCCGCACCATGCGCTCCCAGTTCATTGCGCACAGCAAAGAGATGAAACAGATCATGGAAACGGTTTATCGCATTGCCCGCGTGGACACAACGGTGCTACTGCTCGGAGAATCAGGGGTAGGCAAAGACCTTATAGCACGGATACTCCACGAGGCAAGCCCCAGAGAAGAGATGGGCACATTCATAAAGATCAATTGCGGCGCAATTCCGGCAGACCTTCTCGAATCGGAACTATTCGGCTATGAGCCGGGAGCCTTTACGGGCGCGAGCAAAGAAGGCAAAGCGGGTTACTTTGAGATAGCCGACAGGGGGACCCTTTTCCTTGATGAAATCGGCGATCTTCCCTTACGACTTCAAGTCAAGCTCCTCACCGTGATCCAGGACCAGGAGATAACCCGTGTGGGCGGGGTCAAACCCAAAAAAGTGGATGTGAGAATAATCGCCGCCACCAACAGAGACCTTGAAAAGATGGTGAAATACGGGAAATTCCGGGAGGACCTCTATTATCGTCTGAACGTGGTGCCTGTGTTGATACCGCCTCTTCGGCAGCGCAGGGAGGACATACCCTTTCTTCTCGTTCATTACCTCGACAGGTACGGCAAGAAATACGGCCTGGAAGCAAAGCTCACCAAGGACGTTGTAGATATCCTGTGTTCATACAGATGGCCGGGAAACGTTCGGGAGCTCGCAAACCTGCTCGAGCATCTTCTGGTGGTCACAAACGAACATCTCATCAAACCTGAGCATCTGCCTAAGAAGTACTCGGCTTTAGGCGGCACGGCCGAGGACGAACGGGAAAACCTGGCGGATATAAGATCTTTGAAGGATGAAGTGAGAAAGCATGAACAAGCGGTTATCAAACGGATACTCGGTCAGGCGAGCACTCTTGAAGAGGCCTCACAAAAACTGGGCGTGAGTATCTCAACGCTTACCCGCCGTCTGCGCTTGATCAGATTTGACAGTCAATAATGACCATGCTGTTTCTTCATTGTATTTAACGGTCTTATGAGATCACGGACGGTGGCAACCCGCTAAGCCGTGGTCATTTATGACCATGATCGCCAAAGATCTTTTGCCCCTCACCCGGATTATTACCTTCACTTCGCCAAACGTGTTCATCGCGCCGGAACGGCCTTAGTCAAGGAAAAAAGTCTCTCTGTTCTCATCTATTTTGCTTGACAGCGCGGACACGATACATCAAAATGTGCTGTAGGTATGTTTCTTGCATTTTCTGTGAACAAAATTTCACCGAGAAGGGGGTATGCGCAATGAAAAGATTCAGTATCATAGCGGCATTAGTACTCGTATCATTCTTTTTTTTGACCAATAGCGGGGCCCTGGCCCAGACGGCCAAGCCGTACAAGATCGGATTCATCTGCCCGCTGACCGGCTCCCTTTCCTGGCTCGGAGACTACATGAAGAAAGGAGCGGAACTGAAAGTCGAGATGATTAATAAAGCCGGTGGAGTCAACGGCCGCGCTCTGCAGCTTATCACCTACGACGACCAGTCCACCCCGGAACAGGGCACCAGAGCAGCCCAGAGACTCATCGCCTCGGACGGAGTGATCGCCCTCATGGGAACGGGTACGGCCACGGTCTCCGGCGCCGTTTCATCAGTCGCAAACAAGGAGAAAATTCCGGCGATTATTCAGTCAGGATACGAGCTTTCCGAAAAAGAGACGTTCACCTTCAACAACGCCCACAAGACTGACTATGCTATGAAAAGGCCCCTCGCATATTTCTCTAAACACGGCATAAACAAGGTCGCCCTTCTCATGCCTATCGGCCCCCTGGGCGAGATCGGCTCAACTGTGATCCGGGATAATGCCCCCACTTACAAGATCACCATTCTCGGCGAGGAAAAGTTCGATATAAAGGCGCCGGACGTGACGGCGCAACTCGCCAAGCTGCGCAGCCTCAACCCTCAGGCCATCTTTTCCTTTTGCACGGGAGAGCCCGCGGCGCTTGTGGCCCGCAACATGGCCCAGATGGGTATGGGCAACATTCCTCTCGTGGTATCGCACGGCAATGCGAGCCCCGGTTTCTTAAAACTGGTGGGCCAGACCCCGGCATACGTGATTGTTCCCGCGGGTAAGATCGTCCATCCCGAATCAATCGCAGCCAATGACCCGAGCAGAAAGGTCATCATGGATTTCGCCGCCGAGTTCCAGAAGAAGTACGGGGAGCCTGCAGTTTACTATGCGGGCCAGCAGGCAGACGCGGTCGCCCTTATTGCAGAGGGGCTGCGCATTTCCAAGTCCGATGATCCGGTCAAGCTTCGCGACGCCATTGAGAACATCAAGAACTTTCCCGGCTGCAACGGCATGTACAACATGTCGCCCAAGGACCATCAGGGCAATCGCATGGAGGACATGGCCCTCTTTACGATCAAAGGCGGGAAGTGGATCGGGCTGGAAGAATAGATTGGCGTGTCGCTTTTCTCTCTCGCATTACGTGATGAGAGAAGAAGCATGGGTATTCAACGGGAGGATCGCTCTACGCGATATGGAAAATGCGTTCTCGCGAGGGCAATCTTCCCTGTATTTTCGGACGTGACCACCAAATGAGGGCTGTTGAACGGCAAGGGGTTTTTTTTGAAAAAAGCTAATCTCGTTGCCGGGGAAAAAGACAGGTCTGTAGATGGGTGAATACTCACACCTCATACAGTTTCTCTTCAGCGGCTTAACTTCCGGCAGCATCTATGCCTTGATGGCGGTAAGCCTTGTCATCGTCTATAAGGTCTCTCAGTTGATCTGTTTTGCCCAGGGAGAGTTCTTCGTAATCGGCGCACTGACCATGACGACGCTCGTTTCCAAAGGTGTTCCCATGCCTTTTGCCTTCGTGCTCGCAACGGCGACGGCAACGCTGCTCGGCGCACTCGTGGAACGCGTGCTCATCAGGCCCATTCAGGATTCGGGGGTCGGCACTTTGATCGTCATGACCGTTGCCATATCGCTCACGCTCAGGGGAGGCGCCCTTGTCATCTGGGGCAAGGAATCCCACATACTCAAGCCCTTTACCGAGGGCAACCCCATCCAGGTGTTCGGGGCGACATTGATGCCGCAGGTCATCTGGATCATCGGTATCACCGTGGTGGTCCTCTTTTTAATCTGGTTCTTCTTCGAGAAGACAACCCTCGGGGTGGCGATGAGGGCATGTTCGGAGAACCGTCTCGGCGCGAGCCTCATGGGTATCAGCACGCAAAAGGCCGCTCTTTTCTCCTGGGCATGGGGATCGGCTATCGGCGCTTTAGCGGGTATGGCTGTGGCGCCGCTCCTCTTCATGCAATACGGCAGCGGGGTGATGCCCATGGTAAAGGGGTTTATCGCCATGTCCATAGGCGGGCTTGCGAGCATTGTGGGGGCTGTGGTTGCGGGATTGCTTCTCGGCCTTGTCGAGTCCTATACGGTCGGCCTTATCTCCTCTCAGTTCTCTGACCCGATCGTCTTCACCATTCTGATTCTCGTGCTCATATTCCGGCCGAACGGGCTCTTCGGCGCAAAGTGGAGCCGCGAGGTATGAAGAGACTTTCGAGGCTCTGGTGGATTCTCGTGGTCGGCTTCATTGCGCTCTACCCTCCCACACTGGGGGGTATGTCATCATACAAATGTGGAATCCTCATTTTTATCGGCATATACATCATCCTTGCCGTGAGCCTTGATCTGCTCATGGGCTACGCGGGGCAGATATCGGTGGGCCATGCGGCCTTCTTTGCCATCGGTGCCTACGTATCAGGCATTATGACCGCACGGTACTCGATAGCACCCGTAACGGCTATGGTCTCAGGGATGGCGCTATCGGCTGGTGTTGCCTGGGGCATGGGTCGGCCCGTTCTCGCACTCAAAGAGTACTATCTTGCCATGGCCACGCTCGCTTTGAATGAGATCGTCGTTACCCTGATCGTGGGGCTACATGGACTAACTGGCGGCGCATCGGGGTTACGGGATGTTCCATCATTCAGCATAGCCGGCTTTACGTTCGCGAGTCATGTGAGCTACTACTATTTTGTCTGGGCTTTAGTGATACTCGTCGTAATCTGTAGCCTCGCCGTGGTGAAGTCTTCCTTTGGGAGAACGCTGCTCGCAATCCATAGCGACGAGACCGCAGCCAAGACCTTCGGCATCGACTGCGCCAGGTACAAGGTGCGTATCTATGTGCTCTCGGCCGTCTTCGCCTCTCTTGCCGGATCTCTCTTCGCTCACTATATGGGATTTCTGGCCCCTGAAGATTTTGGCGTCAATACATCGATCAACTTGCTCGTTATGCTCTTTCTCGGTGGGACCGGGACGATCTTCGGCCCTGCGCTTGGGGCTATATTTCTCAAATACCTTCCCGAGCTGACCTACAAGTTCCAGGATTACGAAATGTTGATAAACGGCGTGATTCTCATTGCGGTGCTCGTTTTCATGCCGCGGGGGATTTATGGCTTTTTCACTTCTCTAAAAAAACGTCTCTTTTCACGGGAGCCAGGAAGCCATCAAGAGATGAATGGGACATCGGGACAGTAAGATACATGACAGATGCGTTAGAAAAAGATAAGACGATCCTCAAAGTAACGAATATCACGAAAACCTTCGACGGCGTTCGCGCCCTGGATGGGGTCGGCTTCGGCGTCACGAGGGGTCACATAAAGGCGCTCATCGGCCCGAACGGCGCAGGAAAAACGACTCTGCTCAATATCATTAACGGGCTACTGGTACCGGACAAGGGATCGGTTTCATTTGAAGGGCGCGAACTTGTGGGTCTTACGACAGACCGCATAGCCATGCTCGGTCTCTCCAGGACGTTCCAGTTAATCAGGCTCTTTACGGTGAATGAAGCCACGGTGCTCGATAACGTGATGTTGGGCGCCCACAAGCATATCCGGCCGACCATATCGGAGGCCATCCTTTTTCGTTCGCGGGCTCGTAAGGTGGAAAAAGCCATGCGGGAAAAGGCCATGGACTTGCTCCAGTTTGTAGGCATGGCACACGCCGCGAAGATGACGCCGCTCTCTTTGTCTTTCGGAAACCAGAGAATGGTTGAGCTCGCCCGTTCTCTTATGGCCGACCCCCTTCTTCTTTTGCTCGATGAACCGGCCTCGGGTCTTAACGACACGGAAGTCGAACATTTCATGGAGCTTCTCTCGGCTATCAGGAAACGAGGTGTAACGATCCTGCTTGTAGAGCACAATATGAAGCTCGTGATGAACGTTTCCGATGATATTGTGGTCATCGATTTCGGAAAATATCTGGCTCAAGGTGACCCTCAGGCAATATGCTCCAACCAGCAGGTCATAGAGGCCTATCTCGGAACCGAATGCGGTATCGGGGGCCATCCATGATGTTGAATACGGTCGATATTCACGCGGGATATGGCAGGGTCGAGGTGCTTAAAGGCATCCACATCGAGATCGGTGAAGGTGAGATCGTCTGCCTTTTGGGCGCCAACGGCGCGGGCAAATCAACCTTTCTCAAGGTGATCTCGGGCCTCATCGCTTCCGCCAGCGGAAGTATTTCTTTCATGGGCCGGGATATCACACGAAGAAAACCGAACGAGATCGTTAAGGCCGGGATCAGTCATATTCCCGAGGGAAGACAGATATTCGCCACGCTCACCGTTCAGCAGAACCTGCTTCTCGGCGCCTACGTGCATGGGAGCAAGAAGGCCGATCTCGACAGGCTCTACCCCTTTGTCTTCAACCTGTTTCCCATATTGGAGAAGAGATTTACCGGCAAAGCAGGGTCTTTGAGCGGAGGCGAACAGCAGATGCTCGCCATCGCCAGAGGCATTATGGCGCAACCTAAGCTTCTTTTGCTCGATGAGCCGTCTCTTGGACTGGCCCCTATTGTAGTCAATAATATTTTCGACATCCTGAAGGATTTGCGGGCAAAAGGCATCCCCATTCTTCTGGTGGAACAGAATGTTGCGGCAGCCTTGAGAATAGCTGACAGGGCATACGTTGTAGAAACGGGCAAGATCGTGGGGCATGGAAAAGCGGATGAGCTTTTAGGAAACGACGAAATTAGAAGACGATATCTCGGGATGTGACGGCGTGAGAAAAACTGCTGAGTCGCCATTATCGTGTGGCGGAAATCAATGACTCGTGCGTGAGCACATGGAGGACACGGATAATGTATTACGATCCTGAAAAGAACGATCACAACCTCCCGCACAACCCTTTCAAATCGTGCGTGGTACCCCGGCCCATCGGCTGGATATCGACAGTCAGTCGGGAGGGCATACATAATCTCGCGCCCTACAGCCAGTTTCAAAACCTTACGTATGATCCGCCCTACGTGATGTTCGCAGCCAATCAGAATACGCTCGGCAGACGCAAAGACTCGGTGGTCAACGCAGAAGAAACCGGCGAGTTTGTTTACAATATGGCTACCTATGAACTTCGTGACGCATTGAATAAGTCGGCAGCAGAGGTTCCACCCGGTGTGGACGAATTCGACCTCGCGGGCCTCACCAGGGCGCCCTCAGTAAAGATCAAACCGTGTCGCGTTCTCGAATCTCCGGTGCAGTTCGAATGCGTCTATCATGAGACGCTGAGGCTGCCTGGAAGGGGACTTATGGGCACCGCCGATATTATCATCGGACGCGTCGTGCTCATACACATTAAGGATGAAGCAATCCGTCCTGACGGCCGTCTCGACATAATTCGAATCCGTCCGCTGGCGCGCCTCGGTTACTACGACTATACGACTATTGATTCGGTATTTGAAATGGTCATACCCGGTCGGAATGACGCCCTCCTCGAGGGCCTCGAGGGAACGACCTGACAGTCATCCTAAGGCAACAGACTGATCAAATATCGCTTGAAACATACCCAGGTCTCTCGTATCAAGCATCACATCATTTCCCTGTTATTATGTTCTTCAAATAGGCTGTGATCGTCTTTCCGAGGGTTGCCATGTAGATATGGACCACAAGAAAGATAAGGAGCAGGTATGCGGCTGCTACGTGCAGTGCGTCGAGTATCCTGAGTCCTCCTATGGCATTGATGGATCGGAAAAAGTAGAGGATATCGCTCAGCATAATACCCGTTATCGCGATAGCCGGTACGAGAATAAGCATGACCGCACCGTATGATATTTTTTGAAGCACGTTGAACTTTTCCCTCTCGGAAGCAGAGAACGGGTTTGGCGCACCCTTAAAGATAGAGTACAGGTAGAACGCCGCCTGATGAGGTATCTCCTTGAAGTCTCTGCCACGAGGAAAGTAATATCTCATGGCGCCCGTCACTATACCCCAGATAAGCCAGAACAAAAATGAGATGATAAAGGAAAACCCCGCGTACTTATGCACGGCCGTTGCAGTCCCATACTGCGAAAACAGGGAAAACCCGGGCGCCCTGAGCTCAATGCCGGTTACCGCGAGACCCACAAAGAGCAAAGCATTCACCCAGTGCCAGATTCGTATGGGAAGCGGATAGAGTGAAGAGACCTTTTTCATCGCCTGAATATAATCCTTCCAAGAATATGTATGATAACCGCGAGAAGAATAATGCCGATGAGTGCAATTCCCAAGACATCAATCCACTTGAGACCGAGGCCTCTCATGAAGTCGGACCGGGATTTACCCCGCGTCTTGAAGAAATTCGTGATATCACGTCCCTTTATCTTTTGCTCACCGAGAAGACTGAAATCGGTGAACAGGGAGACGGGTAATGCTCCGAGCGTTGTCCCCTTCACCGGGACATATGCCGCTCCCTCTTTTTCAGGAATCACAAGGTACATGGATTCGTAAAAGGGGGCGTCCTCTGAGTGGCACGTAGCACATACCCGTTCTCGCGTTCCCTTGGAAGAGTAATCGTGATACACCTTTGTCACAATGATCGAGCTTCCCACAGCGAGATCTTTCTTATCTTTCTTCTTGAGCTCCATGAAGAAATCGGACAGTTCTTGAGAAGTAATGGAACGGTCCTTGTTTATATCGATGTGTGATGTGATATCGCTCGCGTCGGCGAACAGACCCCTCAAATCTGCATAGGTCAGGGCCTTGTTTGTAGTGCCTTCCCGTAAACCGAAATAGAAGACGATGCTTTTCGTAGACTTCGGGCTGTGACACGTAGAGCATTCGAGATAATTGAAATGCAGGGCGGCATTGGGAAGCCAGCTGTGTCTTTTCAGGTAATCCTGGTGGCACCTGGCACACACATTGAGTCTCTCGGTCACGTTCAATTCCCTGTATGGGGTGACGCTGTGCGGATTGTGACAGTCCGTGCATACGGTAGCCCCGGATGAAGCGTGCGATGTGTTCTTATAGACGTCGTAGGTTTGTCTATGACAGTTTACACAGACCTGATCATCGATACGAGCCTGCGACGTATGGCAGTCGGCACACTTTACCCCCCGTTTACCATGAACGGTTTTCTTGAATTGTTCCACCGAAGGCAGCTTAGGAATGAAGAGCTGCGGCAAAACCGGCACTTCAAAAGACGCAACACCGGAAACCTTGAGCACGCCCCTCTTGAACAGGCTTTTCTCACCATGGCAGGTGTCACACGATACCGCTGTCCTCTTTATGCTGTGCGCGTCGCCCGGACTCGCGTATTTGGTGTCCACGGTGTAGGTGTCCTTCTGAATAAGTCCCAAGAGACTGCTCCACTCGTCCTTATCGACCACGTTGTTGTTATCGAGGTCCACGTCGCTTCTCGTAAAGGGCTTTCCCTTCTTCACGGCAATCGTCACGTCGACCGTGCCCTCATGAACGCGAGCGTGGCAGGCCACGCACGCGAGTACGCTTAAATGCTTCTTCTCCGACGGCAACGATCTGTGCGAGACTGTTGTGTGGCAAAAGACGCATTCAGTCTTGTCTTTGTCGGGGAAATGTACGTTGTGGCAATCCGCACACTTAAGATTACTCGACGCATGGACGCTCTTCTCGTACGTGGCGGGGATATCCTTATGACATGAGGAACAGGCCGGTTTCTCGAGCTTTCTTGCGTGAGGCACGGTCTTTACGTCCTGGTGACAATCCGTGCAGGAGGTGCCGTCGTGATGAGTCTCCTTATACTGAGCGTGACATCTTAAGCATACATCCGCCGATACACTCGCCCCGTGGGTAAGCTCCGGAAACAGGATAAGAAGAAGAATGAGGACAAATATGATCTTGATGCTATCAGACCTCATGTATCTTGTAAACACGTGCCGGCTTTGCATGACAAATGCTTTTCCTTACGGTATGCCCAATATTTTATGCGTCTGAAGACTTAATCGCCACCGCGGGTGTGAAAGACAGTACTCGATGGCGCCCCTCACGTTCTTTTCTCTATCCGGACCGTGCTCGGGCTGCAGCAGGAAGTGCTGAAAATCGAGATTCTCGTATAGATCAGGGGAAGTCCCTTGCTGAGGATAGACGAGCTTTAACTCATTGCCGGACACAACAGCAAGCCTGGCACGTGCCTTGGGGCTCACCGTTATCCAGTCTATACCCTGAGGAATGGGCAGGGTGCCATTGGTTTCTATGGCGATTTCCAATCCCTTTGCGCGGAGCGTGTCCACAAGCAGGCGATCGACCTGCAATGCCGGTTCCCCGCCCGTGAGCACCACAAGTGGATTACGCCCCGAGTGCGCGCCCGCGGGCGGCACTTTGACGATTGCGTGAGCGAGTTCACGGGCATCTTTGAAAATCCCGCCACCGGGGCCGTCTGCGCCCACGAAGTCAGTATCGCAGAATCCGCATAGGGCGCGGGCGCGGTCTTCGACTCTCCCCGACCAGAGGTTACATCCGGAGAACCTGCAGAAGACCGCGGGCCTCCCGGTTTGTACCCCCTCGCCCTGAAGCGTATAGAATATCTCTTTCACGGTATAGACGCTCATGATCCGTTTTCTACCTTTTCTGATACGGCGCAGGATCGGCGAGCCCGTTCTCCTGAAAACCTTTGAGCCTTAAGATACAGGCATCGCATACCCCGCACGCAGCCCCTGAGGCCGATGGGTCGTAGCAGGTTACGGTCTTGGAAAAATCTACGCCGAGCGCCATGCCTTGCCTCACAATCTCAGCCTTTGTCAAATCGATGAGCGGCGTATGAATGGCGAATGACCTCCCTTCAACACCCGCCCTGGTAGCAAGGTTGGCCATCTGTTCGAAGGCGTGGATATACTCCGGCCTGCAGTCAGGATATCCGCTGTAATCGAGGGCGTTGACACCGATGAAAATGTCCTCTGCCCCGATGACTTCAGCCCAGGCAAGCGCGAAAGAGAGGAATATCGTGTTACGGGCCGGCACATACGTTACGGGAATATGGCCCGAGATTTCCTCGGGTCTGCGCCGCTTGGGCACCGGGATGTCGTCGGTAAGAGCAGACCCTCCAAAGCTTCTTAAGTCGATATCAAGGATTACATGTTTCTTTACCTCAAAATTTCGGGCGAGCGTTTTTGCCGCAGCGATCTCTCGTTCGTGTCGCTGCCCGTAACGGAAGGTAAGGGCATACGTTTCATATCCTTCGAGGCGCGCTATGGCTAAGGTTGTAGAAGAATCGAGCCCGCCGCTCAAGAGAACAACCGCCTTCTTTTTCTTCTGTCCCATTGAAGAGTCCTATTTTTTAAATATGGAGAAAAGGATCGTGAAAATGATACTCAAGATGATGCTTGTGGTGATAGGAAAATAAAAACTGAACCGTTCTTTTTTGATGTAAATGTCGCCCGGTAATCTGCCAAGAAAAGGAATCTTGTCCGCAAACATGAATGCAAGCCCCATGGCGATAAGAACAACACCTGCAAATATCAACATTTTACCCATGGCCGGCATCGATCCCTCCGTAGCGCTCTTTTTCGCTGAATATACACCCGCAGTACTGCTGTCGATACATGTTGAGGGCTTTAGATGTTTGAACGCCTTCCTTCCAGCCAACCCTGAAGTCCTGGTAAAGAAACGGGATGCCGTGCTCGGCTGAAAGTTCCTCGCCTATATCGCGTATGTCATCATGCCGTTGGTATTTGCTGTATAGAAGCGTGGTGGTTATGGCGTCGGCCTTGTGCTCGATCGCCTTTTTGAATGTCTTCTCCAGTCGCATTCTGTAGCAAAAGCGGCAGCGATCTTTGCCATAATCCAGCGCGCCCCGCAAGAACGCGGCCAGGTCATATGCCGTATCCACGTCAAGGGGCAGCGCCACGAACTGCGCGTAATCCTTGAGCGTGGCAAGCCTCCTCATAAACTCGGTGAAGGGATGGATGTTCGGATTAAAGAAGTATCCGTATACGTCTACTCCTTGTTCGCGCAACTCTTTCAATGGATATATGCTGCATGGCGCGCAGCAAATGTGCATGAGGATCTTTTGTCGGTCATTACGGGGATTGCCCGTACGCTTTTCCCCCTTCATGTTCTCACGGACCATAGAGCACCCAATTAATTTTACCATTACGGCAAGGTTTTTTCCATCAGGGCGCGTGAACACGGTAAAGCCCATACATCGGAGGACCTCCCGGATAGCTATCCGGGAGGTCCTCCGATCGCCGTACGTGGGTCAGCAAGCTCGCGCTTTTTTCTCCCCCTACAATATTATTCTCGCATCGACAGCGCAGGCACGGTCCTCAAAGGCGATAACCGGATTGAGGTCTATTTCGCGAATGTCAGGCACATCAATCATGAGTTGGGAGACGCGCTCAATAATCTCTGCGAGGCGCTCCCGATCGACTCCCCGCTCACCTCGTACCCCTTTGAGTATTGGCGCAGCCTTTAAAGAGAGGATCATCTCACGCGCTTCAACATCGGTGATGGGGGCGAGTCTAAACGCCACGTCGTTCAATACCTCGACATATACCCCGCCCATGCCGAACATGATAAGATGCCCGAGTTCCGGATCGGCTTTGGCGCCCACGATAACCTCTTTGCCACCTTCGACATGCCTTTGAATGATAAATCTCAGATCGGGGGCGCGGCAGGTTTTGCCGATCCTTTCTATGGCCTGGGCGAGGTGGGCTTCATCGGACAGATTCGTCACTACCGCACCCATCTCACTCTTATGCAGTATGCTTTGGGAATCGGCCTTGATAGCAACGGGAAATCCTATTTCCCGTGCGGCAATCAGCGCACCCGCTGCATCCTTTGCGACTTTCCAGTCGGCAACAGGGATCCCGTAGGCCCGCATGATTTCGTAAACATCATCGGCTGGAAGTCTCGCCTGGCCGATATTTCGCGCCTTATTCACGATAGCCTGTGCCTTCACCCGATCCGCATCGTGAAAATGTTTGATTCTGCCGGCCTGCCTTCTGCGTATCTCGCTATAGCGGGTAAGCGAGACGAGCACTCTCGCCGCCGTCGAAGGAAAATCATAGCAAGGCACGCCGCCTTTTCTTAAGATGTTCACGGTCTCAGCGCAGCCCTCTTTGTCCGTCATGAGTGTACAGACGATCGGTTTTCTCTTGAACCTGTTCACCTCCACGATCTGGCGGGCGATGGCCCCGTGATCCACAAAAAATGGCGTGACCATGCTGATATAAATGCTGTCGATAGCATCGTCATCCATAAGCGCATCGAGGGCGGCCCTGAAGTGGTCGGCATTGGCCGTGGCGAGCACGTCCACGGGGTTTCGCACGGTCACCTCCTTAAGAAGCTTTTCTGTGAGGATCGCTCTTGTCTTCTCAGAAAGAGGCGGTGTGGTAAGAGAGCCGCTGACGAGCACGTCCGTGGCAATGACGGAAGGCCCCCCGGTATTCGTTATCACGCCCACCCGCCTGCCTTTTGGTAATGGCTGCGTGGTGAATACCGCTGCTGCCTGACAGAGCTCCTGCTCATCGTGGAAACAAAGAATACCGGCCTTTTCAAAGATAAGGTCTGTCGTGATATCCTTCTTCGCAAGGCCGCCCGTGTGGGATGCTGCGGCCCTGGCGCCCTCTTCAGTTCGACCCGCTTTCATGGCAAGGATTGGCTTTTTGGCTACAACCTTTTGTGCGACTTTGAGAAATGTGTCGGGGTCACGCAGGCCCTCCACGTAGAGTACGATCGCCTGGGTCCCCTCGTCCTCGCCGTAGTATTTGATGATTTCCGGTATAGACACATCGCAAGCGTTTCCGTTTGAGGCATACATCCTTGTTCCCACGCCCATCTGGAATAGACTCTGATGCAACAGTTCGGCCACACCGCCGGATAAGGCGATGAGAGAGACAACACCGGGATTGGGCTTGGTGAAGGTGAAGTTGCAGTACGCCCGGGACTCGGCCGCTGTATTGATTATCCCCTGACAATTGGGGCCGAATATTCTGATATTGTGTTTCTTAGCCCGGGTCATACAGTCCTGCTCAATCGCCTCCCCTTGAGCGCCAGTCTCGGCGAATCCCCCGCCATTGAGAATCACAAATTTAACCCCCTTCCGGCCGCATTCATCGATCACCGGGGGCACGGAGGCAGCCGGTATAGGAAGATGCACTACATCAACGTCCGTTGGAACGTCGAGAATAGATTTATATGCTTTCACTCCCCGTATCTCGTCAACTTTGGGGTTAATCGGATAGATCTTTCCGGTAAAGCCAAAATCAACCAGGTTCTTGATGATCCTGTTGCCCACATTGAGCTCTTTTGCTGAGGCTCCCACTACCGCTACTGCCTTTGGTCTGAATAAGGCGTCTAACATAATTACTTCCTCCTTGTTTATTTTTGAACGTCTTTTACGGCAAAAAAAAGACCCTGAACGGTTTGATCCGCACAGGGCCACAATGATACTGAATAGGGGCCTAAGGCGGATGTGCGCGGTAATAATAGTAGTAATAGTTGTTGTATTCGTTTCGGGTATGTTCTAAGAAACCATTCTCAACTGACACAAAAATCGATTCCATATGGACTCCGATCTTAATCACTGCGTTCACTCGTTCGGCACACAAAAAAAGCCGCAGGCTTTACCGCCCGCGGCTTTTGATCAGCATATGACTCCAATCAACCTGCAGGCAGGGCTCTCCCTCTGTTATAGTAATAGTAAACCTGCACTGATTGATCTAACCGTTTCATTTTGCCCGAAGATATTATGTGATTTGATGCTCTTTGTCAACGATTTCCTGCTAAACTATTCTTAGCCGCTTCCTTTCTCATGGCTTAAAAAGGTTTCTGATTCTTTGCAAAACCGGTCTTTGTATCTCCACTCTTAAATAAAGATCGCCAGGTATACCCCCATTCTTGCCTTGCCGGCCTACGCCCTTTAACCGGATCGTTTGACCGTTGCGTATCCCCGGTGGAATCGTAACAAGGAGTTGTCTTGACCGTACTTTGTCTCTATACGTTACCTTGCCTCCCTCGTCGGCGAGACGGGCGCTCACGACCATTACATCATAACGGTCCTTGCCGGCTTCGGGAAATTCCACGCCGGTCATCTTTTTCAAGGCGAACTTGAGCAGCTTACCGAAAAGTCCTGGGAAAGCCCCTGAGATCGGCTGCATTTCACGGCGCTCGCCACCGCCAAACAGTGGGCCGGAGAAGATAAAACCCCGCGCGGCAAATCCGGGTTTCCCCACTTCGAACGTGCGAAAGCCCTGACCATATGAGGCCCTGAATACGTCCTCGAACCCGCGAAAACCAAATGACCGGGCCATCTCCTCAAAAATCTGACCGATGTCAGAGCCCCTGAAAATGTCCTCCTCAGTGTAGCTCTGTCTGAAACGATCGTAAGCGGAATAACCGTACGATTGACGCAACCCATCATAACGGGCGCGCTTTTCAGGATCGGAAAGCACGGCATAGGCTTCATTGATCGCCTTCATGCGCTCGACGGCCTGTGTGTCCCCATCGTTTCTGTCCGGATGATACTGGAAGGCGAGCCTGCGATACGACTCCTTTATGTTTTGAGCAGATGCCTCTTTATCTATCTCAAGAATCTCGTAGTAATCTATCTGATCCATAGTTCGCAATATCGTTTGCGTGTATCTTTCCTGTTTTGCATTACAATATACTTCATTTCCCGTGCTCCCGCCACTGTCGCGCCCGCCGGTCTCTTGCATGAACGCGCTACATATGGTACAAAATTAATCATAGCAGCCATTCCCGACAGATCATAGCAGGACAGGGGAAAAGGTGCAAGGAGTGCAAGGATATGGGCGCAACAGATGCTTCAGGCACAACTGACTTCATTCGCGAGATTATTGAAGAGGAGAACAGGACGAGTAAGCACGGTGGACGCGTGGCCACACGCTTTCCACCGGAACCCAACGGTTATCTCCATATAGGGCACGCAAAATCGGTCTGCCTCAATTTCGGCATCGCCGCTCAGTATGGCGGCACCTGCAACTTAAGAATGGATGACACGGATCCCGCGGGCGAGTCCCTGGAATTCGTGGAATCGATCATTCATGACGTGCACTGGCTCGGGTTCGATTGGGCCGACCGCTTGTTTTACGCTTCTGATTATTTTGATAGGCTCTATCAGTTTGCTGTTGAACTCATTAAGCTCGGCAAGGCATATGTGTGCAGTCTCAGCGCCGATCAAATCCGCGAGTATCGGGGTACCCTCACCCAACCTGGCAAACAGAGCCCTTACCGGAATCGCACGGTTGAAGAAAACCTGGACATGTTTGACCGCATGCGCGCCGGGGAATTCCCCGACGGCGCCCACGTGCTTAGAGCCAAGATCGATGTGGCGTCACCGAATATCGTCATGCGCGACCCGGTTATCTACCGCATCAAACGGGCCCCTCATTATCGAACGGACGACACGTGGGTCATCTATCCCATGTATGATTTCGCGCATTGCCTTTCCGACTCCATTGAGATGATCACCCATTCGATCTGCACGCTGGAGTTTGAAAACAATCGCCCGCTGTACGATTGGATCGTGAACGAGCTCATCGCCGGGGAGCGTCCGAGACAAATCGAATTCGCCCGCCTTAACGTGAGCTATACGATCTTGAGCAAACGCAAGCTCATCGAGCTCGTGGAAAAGAAGTATGTTACGGGCTGGGATGATCCGAGGATGCCCACGGTAGCCGGTATGAGAAGGCGCGGTTACACACCGGAGGCAATCAGGGCCTTTTGCTCTGTCATCGGCGTGGCCAAGAATGAAAACCTCGTGGATATCGCCCTGCTCGAGAGCTGTGTGCGTGACGACCTGAACGAGCGCTCACCCAGAGCCATGGCGGTTCTTAGACCTCTGCGTGTGGTCATTGACAACTATCCTGACGGACAGACGGAAGAATTTGAATGCGCCAATCATCCGCAGAAACCCGAGATGGGCACACGAAAGGTCCCCTTTTCCAAAGTGCTCTATATCGAGCAAGAGGACTTCATGGAGAACCCGCCCAAAAAATATAAGCGCCTTGGTCCTGGCCGCGAGGTGAGACTGCGCAGTTCTTACGTGATTAAATGCGTGGATGCGATCAAGGATAGCGCGAGCGGAGAGGTTCGCGAGCTGCACTGTACATATGATCCTCTCACGCGAAATGCCCAGCCGGCAGATGGGCGCAAGGTGGAAGGAGTGATTCACTGGGTCTCGGCGGAGCATGCCGTGTTAGCGGAAGTCCGTCTGTATGATCGGCTCTTTCAGGTCGCCGACCCGGCAGATATCGGGGACGACCTCCCTAAATACCTGAATCCGGCCTCACTGGAGATACTGAGCGCCTGCCCTGTGGAGGCAAGTCTTAAGGATGCGGCGCAGGGAAACAGGTACCAGTTTGAGAGACTCGGCTATTTCTGCGCCGACGCCAAAGATTCGCTGCCGGGTAAACCTGTGTTCAATCGTATCGTGGCGCTGCGCGATTCATGGGCCAAGGCCGGCCAGGCAAAATCCTGACCGTAAGCGCACCGCTCGTTTGCCTGAATTGTAGCAATCGACGTGGCTTGAACCACGGCTTTGCCAGACCAATAGTCTCTTTCTTAAGTCTTCTGAACCCGGGTTTATCACCTACCCGGCAGGTTTGTATGGTCACAAGCTGTCAGTTGACGCCATCCGCGTGTCATAATGATTCCGAGCGAGCATATAAATACGTTCAAATAGTGCATATCTTTTGATAGGCAGCGCCGAAGGTCTTAATAATGCGGTGGGATGCGACGGACGTAGAATGTTACAGCGGATACCGGGCCGATGAACGTCCTCAGGCCCTGGTATTTGAAGAGAAACGCTATCAAATATCAGAGATTATCGATCGGTGGTATGAAGGAGGACTTGGTGCTTCGCGGCCTCGAGTCGACTACTTCAAGGTCAGGACCACTGAGGGCGGCCTCTTTCTTATTCGTCACCTTTCGCTTTCTGACTCGTGGTCAATTCAGCAATATAAGGACCCTGCTTCTATCATTGGGGTCTCGTGACGCATCGCCGCGACGCGCACAATTTCATCTTTAATCCTTCCATGACGCCTCAACCCCTCTGCCCTTCTTTTACATCGGGCTCAGGCCATCTATCGCGCGCATCCTTCTTCATTGCGGGCTCTGCATCAAAGATGATACAGAAAGATTCCTCGGAGAGCACCGCGACCATTTTCCCCGTTCTCACCACATACTGCCCGGGCATGACACGCGTCCCGTTTTCCAGAAACGCGCATCCGGTGGATTCTCTCACGTCCGTAATAGCCACACCAGGAAACCACTGGGTGGCCTCAATTTCCTTTCGTCTCTGATACCTGGCCATGACGGTCTCCTCCTTTTGCGGGATTGTACCTCTTTCCCGGTGTTTTTACGAGCCCTCTCTTAACCTTGTGAGGGGGTCGGTTTAGGATCGATCCGAGCGCGAAGGTCATCAATTGGAGGGATCTCAAGAGAAAGCGATACGTTATATGACGCGAGGCAAAGCAGCTAGCCCGGGCCACGTCTCTTTTATGAGCCAACAGGCACGTAAAGGCCATGCGATATTTCTATGAGCGTGCGCCGGGGGAGAAACCGCGGGCTTACGTAGAGAAACAAAATGCAGGGCAATTTCTTCCTATGTTACGTTTTAACCGCTATCTTATCAGTTCCGAACAGATCTTGGACAAAAACATCAGCTGCCGGTTAATCAGACCTTTTTCGGTATACAGCACGACATCCGGAGCGCCCGACTTCTTGAGATACTCGTATCGGTCAAGGCTCGACCCAAGCAGAGAAAGGTACTGACGCAATGACTGCATCTTAAGATCGAACTCCCGAATCTCCGTGGCATTTTCTGTTCTCTGTTCTGCTGGCATGTTCATATTTTTTCCTCCTGTTTGGTACTTGGCATATCAGATATACAAGAACCGTGCCAGTTCTACGTGCGTTCTAACTCACTGATATCTTAAGCGATGTATCGACTGGGGGAGACTGTCCCACACAGAAGCCTACATTATTTGTGGTATGCGCTACGTTTATCGTTGGTGGTAGGAGGGTCCGGTAGCGGTATGGAAATATCCGCGCGGTACGTGGCAACAAAAATTGATGAAATGAGGGCGCTTACGCACCTCTTCATTGCCGCCGTAATCAATTAACCGTTGAAATCTCCGGCCATATTGATAATATTCTCTATGGAACAAATCCCGCATTCGGAGGACACATGAATTACGAGACGCAATTTACGGAAAGACAGATGGTGGGCCGGGAGATCATGCTCTTCTTCGTGAGAAAACCTGAGAATTATCAGTTTCAGGCGGGCCAGTACTCTTTACTTACTGTCCCGAATCTGGGGTTCAAAGATGATCGGGGACTCAAAAGGGCATTTAGCATTGCCTCGTCCCCCCTGGAAAAGGACCTGCTCTTTGTGGTCAAAACGAGCGACAGTGCACTAAAACGTACCATGAGCGAGATGCATGGCGGCACTACAATAACCATTGATTCACCAATAGGAAACCTCACTCTGCCCGACGATACAACAACTCCACTCGTTTTCCTTGCCGGCGGCGTAGGGATCGCGCCCTTTCGAAGCCTCATACTTTACGCATCGGTCGCCCGCACGGGACATCGCATAACCCTGTTCTATTCGAGTCAAAGGCCTGAGGATACCCCATTTCTCGCTGAGTTGAGCGACATCGCCCAAAAAGATCAGAACATATCGGTCATTCCCACGATGACGAGGCTCTCCGACGGCAACGGCTCATGGACAGGTTATACGGACAGGATCAATCCTCAAATGATCATGGAGGAATGCGGCGAGTGGCAGAGCGCCATCTATTATGTTGTGGGGCCGCCTCCCATGGCCCAAGCCATGCAGGAGACGCTTAGGGCCATGGATGTAGGACCCTTACGGACAAAAATGGAGCTATTCACGGGATATTAGGCGTCTCGTCCCATTGATTCGGGGATTTCAGATTGAGGGTGAGCGTCTTGCGCTTGAGCAAGATATCCAAGACGGGCAAGGACCGTCTCCGCTTCCAGTAATAGCCTCCGGAGATTCTCGCTCTCTGACAGGCCCACCTTGATGAGATGTGCTGCGATGGCGAGGTCAGTGCGGGCCCTGAAAAGTTCGACCTGATTGAGAAAGGCCGGATCCCGGGTGTGGACGGCCGTAAGGTACGAGTTCATAAAGATCTTTTCCGGAACCGTCCGGGTTGAGAATTCCGATACAATCGGTCAATACTAATTACTATGATTTATGTCATAGAATTAAATCATTGTATCCACAGAATAGATGGTGCGACTATGTGCCAGGGACTGAAAAAGGGGTATCAATAGCCTTCCCCGACCTTAAAACGAGACAGAATCATAGGGTTTCTAGCGGAATGTGTTACTGGCCGGCTCGCTGGAATACAGAAGAGGAACAAGGGTTTCTACGCGGAGTGTTCCACTAATGTCCGAACTGGACGGGAGAACGTCCGCATTCAACGGGTTTGTCCTGTCCATGTTCGAAAGAACAACGCCATTCCGGCAAGGGGGTTCAAAAATGAGAAGGGTTAAGGCATATTTCCTGTTTTTTTTGGCGTTTACGGTATGTGGGGTTGTCTTTTCTGTTGCTCCTGCTCAGGCGGCGGATAAGCCCATCGAAGTGAGACTCGCTCACATGTTTCCCGTGGGCTCACCGTCCCACCAGATTATGGAAGCTTGGGCCAAGAAGATTGCCACCGATAGCAACGGCCGGCTCACGGCCCGGATCTTCCCAGTAAATACTCTTGTCCCCGCGCCAGAACTTGTCGACGCCGTCGCCAGCGGAACTGCCGACATGAGCTTCGGTTTTCGTTACGCTCCCAAGGGCCAGCCTCTCGGGGTAACCTTCCCGTTCATTCTCGGGGCCCCTGATGTCATCACGGCAACGAAGGTGTACGATGATCTTTGGAAAAAGTTCCCCAAGGTCATGGCCGACGAGTGGAAAGACGTGAAAATTCTCTGGCTTACCTCCAGCATGTTCCAGGCGCTGCACACGAGGAAGCCGGTCCGAAGCCTTGACGATATGAAGGGGCTTCAGATCAGGGTGCCTTCGCCCGAGATGGCCATGATGATGAAAGACCTCGGCGCAACACCGGTCTTCATGTCTACTGCGGACTTCGTTATAGGCATGGAGAAGAAGACCGTGGACGGCGGTACCATACAACCCCAGGCCGTTGAGGACAACAAACTCGCCGGTAATCTCAAGTATATGCTCGACTTGAGCCTTGGAGCGCCCACACCGGTATTTGCAATAATGAACAAGGATTTCTACGGCAAGCTGCCGGCGGACCTCAAAGCAGTTATCGACAAGAGTTGTGATTGGGGAAAACAGGCAACGGTTCAAATGTGGGTCGATGCGTGGGAGGAGGTAAAAAAGTACTATAAGACAGAGGGTGTAGAGATTGTCACTTTGCCATCGCAAGAACGTGCCAAGGTGGTATCGATTGTAGAAAAGACCCGGGACAAAGTCGGGCGGGAACTCGACGCGAAGGGCATTCCCGGCACCGAGGTAGTGAAATATATTAGAGAGCGGGTCCAGCAATACGCAAAATAGCGACACGGAGGGCGAAAGCCATGAAATTTTTCTCGAAATTTGGACGTATTGTCGGCGCGGCTCTCTGTGTAATAGGCGCTATCCCGTTGATGATCATGATAATTATCGTCACCGGCAACAGCGTGGGGCGCGCCCTTTTTCGTACACCTATCACCGGCACCATTGAGATCGCCGGCCTCGCGGGGGTAATTGTGGTCGCCGCAGCAGTCGGCTTCACCGCGCGGGAACGGGCCAACGTGGCGGTCGACGTCCTGATGACCCGCTTGAAACCTAAAACCAAGAGGGTTTTCGACAGCGTCACTTCGGCCCTCAGCCTTGGCGCCGTGCTCTTTCTCCTCTATGCGGTCATCCTCGACGCTTTCAAGTCCGTCAAGCTGCAGGACGTAACAATGACGATGAGTATCCCCACGTCTCCGTTCAAATTTACGTGGGCGGCCGGCGTATTCATTCTTGCCTGCTTTCTCGTGGTACATCTGATCAGGGCGATCAGAGGGAAGGACGAGCCATGACCCCTATAGAGACTGGCACAGTAGGCGTTATCCTGCTTCTCGTACTCATGTTCGCCGGTCTACCGATCGGTTTTGCGATGCTGCTCGTGGGCTCCATCGGTTTCATGTTCATTGTGAAGCTGAGCGGGGCCCTTCATATCCTCGGCAGCATTCCCTATGGGGTTATCTCCAATTACGATTATTGCGTGCTCCCACTCTTTCTTTTCATGGGCACGGTCATACTCAACGCGGGCTTCGGCCGATCGCTCTTTCGACTTGCCCGGGTTCTCACCCGACGCATGCCCGGCGGTCTGGCGATCGCGACGATCTTCGCCTGTGGGGTGTTCTCTGCCATCAGTTCGTCCAGCATCGCCTGCACGTTGACAATCGGCCTCATCGCCATTCCGGAAATGAGGCGCTACAAGTATGACGATGCGTTAATCGCCGGTTCGATGGCTTCCGGCGGCACCCTGGACATACTCATACCGCCCTCCGGTGTCTTCATTATCTACGGCATAATGACCCAACAGTCCATAGGCAAGCTCTTCATAGCGGGGATCGTACCCGGAATTATCCTTTCTCTCATGTTCATCGGTGTTATATACATAATGGTCAAGCGTAACCCCAGCCTGGCTCCTCCCGGGCAAACCTTCTCCTTCAGTGAAATGATATCGGCATTTGGGGAGTGTATCGACATATTGGCCCTGACTGCACTCGTCCTCGGTGGGCTTATGGTCGGCTGGTTCACGCCCACGGAAGCGGGAGCGGTCGGCGCGTGCGGCGCCACGCTTTTGTCTCTCATAAGAAGACAGCTTAGCTGGCAGGGATTTAGAGAGTCGGTCATCGATACGATGCGCAACACAGGCATGATCTTCATCGTGGTAACGGGGGCCATGATTTTCAATGCCTTCTTTGCGGTGACCACCATACCTATGGAGCTCGCCGGCTGGGTGAGCACTCTTCCTCTCCCTCCCGTCTTAATTATGCTCGTCATCTTCTTGATGTACATCCTTCTTGGCACCTTCCTTGACGAACTCGCAATGATACTTCTCACCCTTCCCATCTTTTTCCCTGTGGTCACAAAGCTCGGTTTTGACCCCATTTGGTTTGGCGTAATCACCGTGCTTGTCGTCCAGATGGGTATGATAAGCCCGCCGGTCGGGATGACAATGTTTATTGTGAAGGGTATCGCTCCGGACATTCCGTTGGAAACGATTTTCAAAGGCGTTTTGCCTTATACGATCGCCGTGGCGGTTATCATGCTTCTGCTCCTCGCATTTCCCCAACTAGCTCTGTTCCTGCCGCGGTTGATGGGGTAAGCGGGCATTCCCGCCGCAATCTGTCAGATCGGGTACCGGGAAAAGCCTTGCGAATGGCTATGCCTGTGCCATAGACCAGGACATCATCCGCGCCTCCGGTAGAAACCGTCCGACCGGCTAAGACCACAAAATGCTCAGGTAGACCGGCACTCTTTCTTAGTTGCCTGAGTGCTAGGACCGATGAGTGGTAAGGTCTTCGCCTATGTGAAATCTCCAATGGCTATTGGATGGTGAGTCTGCTATACTGAGGCAAAAATATGAGGATGGTCCCGTAATATGCAGGTTTCCCGTGAAGTGAGTGACAAGCACGTTCTCTATGAAGTGAAAGACAATATCGCATACATCATACTCAACAGGCCTGAGAAGAAGAACGCATTCAGCCCCGAGATGATAACCTTGTGGAGGCAAGGCCTCGAGCAAGCGAAGAGAGATGATACGGTGCGCGTCATCATTGTCACGGGAAAGGGTGATACCTTCTGCTCTGGCGGGGACATCAAAGATATGGCGGACGGTAAGCTGCAATCCTGGGATATGAAACGTTTTCTTTGGGAGGGCGTCCACCGTATTGTGCTTACCCTCGAGGACCTCGACAAGCCCGTCATTGCAGCAATCAACGGGCACGCCATCGGTGCAGGCCTGGATATGGCGCTCATGTGCGATCTTCGAATCTGCTCGGACCGCGCAAAGCTTGCGGAATCTTACATCACCATGGGACTCGTGCCCGGCGACGGAGGGGCCTATTTCTTGCCGAGGATTGCAGGTCAATCGAAGGCCCTTGAGCTGCTACTGACAGGCGATGTACTGAGCGCCGAAGAAGCCCTAAAACTGGGCATCGTCAACCGCGTTGTGTCTCACGAAAAGCTCATGGCAGAAACTCTTACGCTCGCCCGCAAGATCGCGGACAAGCCTCCGCTCGCCGTACGTATGATGAAGCGTGCCGTGTACCAGGCGCAAACCTCGAGCCTCAGCGCACATCTGGACTATATATCATCGCAGCTCGCACTTCTCTCCGAGACGGAGGATCACATCGAGGCTGCAAAAGCTTTCCTCGGTAAACGCAAACCCGTGTTCAAGGGCAAATAGTAGCACGGGATAATATAAGCATCGTCACTCGCTGCAAGACGTTTGCGGAATTGCCTTGTTAAACTCCTGTAAATGTCAGCCTCATACTTTCCTTTTTCTGCGAATCAATCCAAGGACCGCCAGGCCGGAACTCAAAAGAGGCAGGGCGGCGGGTACAGGCACCGGGGCAAATGACGTTGGTATCGCGTAGACGCTATTGTCATTTCCAGAAAAATCCAGGCGCAGCTCTGTGCCCTGACCGGATGCAACAGACGCGGCAATGTCCTGAAGTGTGAGCGCCAACGTGGGCTGAACAGTCCCCCCAGTTCGATTTAATGAAATGAAATAGAGAGAGTCGTTTATCCTGTTATCCAGGCTGGCATTGATCGCGGTTAACCCAGGGACAGTAATGACAGATCCGTCATTTGTTATCGTGGATTCTCCGTCGAGATACACGCTTTTCACCGCGCGATAGATTTCCCCTTCTAGAATACCTGCCTGATCATCGATTATGTAATCAATCACAATATTGGCTCCGGGACTCGCAAAAGGTGGTGGTACGAAAGAAGAACCATATTTGTTGATCGCCGTTGCCTGGAGCTCCCAGGTCTGTAAAGCCGCCCCGATACTGCTTGTTGCCAGGAGAATGGTCACTGCGAGCATGAATGATTGCACTGCTTTTACGGATTTCATTTCTGACGAACCTCCTTAAATGAGTATTGCCTTACCCACATTCGTCACCTTTGTTCCATATCTGATGCCCGATGCCGTCCATGTACGGATGTGCGAGCATTCTCATAGAACCCCGGTTGCTCAGTGGGCCGGGCTTAAACATGACGCCTGCCAGCGTTCTGCGGCCTCTACTTATGCCTCAGTGATTTCCGTACTTATTAAAGATTACTGATGTCCCCAATAACTAGCTTATTATCTTTGAAGGGTGGGCAAAAATCAAGAAAATAATCGGTCAATCAATAATCGAGGCCTTCTGTACTCCTGTGTGTCAAATATTATTAAGTGTCGGGGGTATTTTTGTCGCACGGCGAGCAACCCTTATTTTTCAGTAAAAAAATGCGAACCCGATCTACTAACCAAGAATCGGATTCCTGGGCAAAGATTATCGCTGAAACTTTCCATTTTGTAGGAAGTAAAGACATTGGGCCATTACCGTTCGATCGTTCATTATGAACGGATGAGACACATGAACAACAAGAAAATCGGTCATGCCATCAATTTTTGCACTCTCAACTGATACTTTCCCGTCATCTTTTCCCGGAATCATCAGGGAATTGATCCAGTTTATGCTCCTGTCCCCTGTAATTACCCCTAACTCGAAATTCACTTTTCCCAACGTCTGAGTAATGCCATCTTTATTTGTAGCCAGCTCTCTTCCTGCGGGGCCATTTATATATCCAAAAATCCACAAACTCCCGAGTTTATCTACCACTTCACTTCCATGGTTAGGAGGGCTCAGCATAACAACGCGTCCCAAATTGGGGAGAGGATAGTTTTTTTGGATATAACGCAGAATAATCCCTCCCATGGAATGAGTAATGAAATCAACCTTTTCAGCGCCGGCTGTTTTCAATATGATTTCATCCCTGATTAAGCGAGCCAGTTTGGATATCCCATATTTTCTCGAAGGATAGTCGATGTTCAGTACTTGATAACCTTGCCTTAACAGATATTCTTCCAGTCCCTGCATGGAACCACTTGTTCTTGCCAAACCGTGAAGGAGAACGACATAGTGAGAGGAGACGGCATAGCCTTGCGTGGACATGAGAAGCACTACAATGATTACGAATGGCCTGAGCCGGTTTATTGAAAGACTCACTTATACGGTAATCGACGAAGTGCGCACCCGGGCGCCTGGAGGATTCTTCCTTCTCTCCGGTCCACCATAATCACCGCCGATCCCGCGAATGGGATCGTGGACAATGTCTACCCATCTTTTCTCGGATGGACGATAGAACCGTCTCACATACTCGTCTTTGAGCAGCTTCTCAAGAATACCAGGACCCACATAATCGTAATGGTCATCTTGATACTGTACATGAAGTATCATTTTCGCGCCCCCATCTACATCGGCTCAACATTTGAGTTCCTCTTTAATCATATGATTCTTGCTTTTTAACTGTCAAGGGGGTATTTTGGTTGGGTATTGGCTTCGGCCTCGCGGGATGCACCCCTGACACGAATGTGGTCTTATTACACACCTTAGGAGGCACTTCCCCATTTTTTGGTCTACAAGAAGATCCGTGCGAGGCCGACTTGTAATGGATTGTCTGCTGTCCGTCCATCTTCACCGCTCAATCCATGCCTCCTCAGGCGTGGAACCCACCCCGTTCGGGGTCTCGTAGAAGCCGTGATTGTGAAGATATGGTTTGGACACGGCGAAGAAAGATTGGGCGTAAAGTATGATCTGCAGGCAGTGTGTGTCGATCATACTTTTCAGTGCTTCCCTGGTCCACTTCTGTTTTTCCTTGAAATTCTGGGCGGTATTAGCGCGCTTAATCGCTTGTACGTAATCTTCCGGTGCGAGCATCTGGGTGAAGAACGGCCCGCCTCCACTGTACCTCTGTAAGAGTGCGGCGGCCGTCTCCGGGTTGGGCATCAGATCCCCCATTGCCAACCCTTCCCATTTCCCGCCTTGAAGAACGGCCTGGTTCCATCGGCCGGTTTGGGCGGGCTCAAGCTCCGCATCGATGCCTACCGCCTGCAAATATCCCTGCACAGCGGCAAATAGCTGGTCTGCCTCCGGGGTCGTCCGATAAATAAGCTTCGTCTTGAAACCTTTTGGGTAACCTGCTTCGGCGAGGAGTTTGCGGGCCTTGGCGGGGTTATAGGGGTAACCGATTATGGACGGATTGAAAGCCCAATGGCCCCTGTACGCCCACTGATTTGTCACCTCCGCTTCACCATGGAAAATAGATCTGACCACGGCATCTTCGTCAATGGCATACTGTGCTGCCTGTCTAACCTTCAGCTTGGCAAAGGGTGAGACGGGATTCGCTGAATCAGGTACAAGGGCAGTGACCCCTGAGCCGGCCCGGCGCCTGGTGACCAGAGCGCCCCCTTTTTCAAGATCGGTCACATCCTTTGCCGCGACCCACAGGATGAGGTCCAGCTCTCCCCTTTTGAAGCTCAGCGTCCGGGTGTTGGAGTCGGCTATGGGAATCCATTCGATGCCGTCCAGATATGGTTTTCCTTTTTGCCAGTAATTTGGAAACTTCTTGTATATGGTTCGTACGTCCTTTTCCCAGCTCACGAACTGGAAAGGTCCGGTGCCCACCGGATGCGACATTGCCCATTCCTCGCCATTCTTCTTGCATGCGGTGGGTGATATGATCATACCGAGTGTCAGGGCAAGGCTGCTCGTCAGTGTATTGTCCCATTCCGAAAGGTTGATACGCAACGTTTCAGAATCGAGCACATCGATTGACTTGATCTTTTCGGTCCCCTGACTTTTGGCCGCGAGATGCTCTTCCAGGTTCCACTTCACAGCCTCGGCATTAAAATCCGTTCCGTCATGAAACTTGACGCCCGTCCTCAGTACGAGCGTCACCGATTTTGAGACCGCATTTTCTTTGAAACTCTTGACGAGCCATGGCACCGCCCTCCCGGTCTTGTCTATGCGAAAGAGCGTCTCGACCGCCGGGGATGCCTGCTTGATACCATAAACCCTGAGCAATTTAGGTGGATAGCCGATAGAAATCCCATCTGTCTGGTCGGACATTCTCATAACACCCCCGTATTGGGGCGATTTGGCCAATCCGTCCCACACCGGGCAAAAGACGGCTATCGAGACAAGGCAGACCATAAGTGCATGGCGCCAGAACCTCACGATCGTTACGTCCTTTCTCATCACGTTGCACCTCCGTCACGGCAATCTCTGCTACACAATTATCTTATAGCCATAGCCAGTTAAAAAGCCACGGCCAGGTACTATAGCATGGGTTCAGTCCCGCCTACGATCAGGCTTCCTCCCACTCATAGAACTCGGTTGCCTTGGCATCCAATTCTCTTCTTGCCGTCATCCTCTCGACATGCATGACTACCGCTCTCGTTTCCAAAAACGATGATTCCTTTGGCTGATAATGTTCCTTTCCATAATATTTCATGAACCGGACGAACACGTCCATGAGCTCCTTTTCATCCTCGACGCACCGCGCCTTGCCGTAGGCAATGATACTCTCCCATTTCCCGTGGCAATTATTCCTGTCTCTGAAGTCATCGGGAGTTCCATAATATTTCATGATCGTATATGCCGCGAACGGGTTTGTCTTTATATAATCGATCTTCTTCCCGCCCACAGCGCAGTGAAAATAGAACCTCCCATCTTCGTAGGCGTGGTTCATGGGCACAGCGTACGGTTCATTTTCGCGGCTTAACGACAGCACGCCATGGTATGTGCCCCTGATAATATTCTCGCATTCCTCGTTATTCTTTTCCGAAGGTTTGATCCTGTATTTCATCGTGGTTCCGTTTTATTTGACAATTCGTCCACAGCTCGTCTTAAGTCGCCCGCTTGTGAGACGACCTGCTACACAAAATTGTTTGTGCAACCGGACGCGGTCGTCGTGGATGCGCCGGTTGAAAAGTGCTCTTCATATTCATGCCTCACGCCTCATATATAACATACCGGCATACTAAATTCAGTTTCTTAACATGCTTCGTCGCATTGCGGGAAGAAAAACGCCTGATACTACCGTGTTCACCGCACAATATGGTGACAACAGTTGATTGGATTGAGCGAGGCGAAAAGAACTACCATGATCTTTGCACCAATCCGGATGCGAAAATAGGGCCAGATGGTACGTAAGATCAGAATTGGAAACGCAATTGTCCCACGATGCCGTGGGACTGGTATTTGTTTCTGAATTCGCCGGTGTATTTGAGCGCGGTCGAAAATCCATTGTTATGGATAAAGGTCAAACCGGCTCCCACCGTCACTCCGTACTTTTCCACCCCCTGTCCTTTCATGGTAAGGGTCGCGTCGGGGGAACCTGAAAAAGAGGCCGTAATTACCCGGTCGTCGATATCAAAATCATAATTCAATGCTGCAGTCACTTCGGGAATCAGGTTGCCCGATTCGGTCTTGAATGCCCGCGCAACACGTAGTCCCAATTCGGAGACAAGCGAATCCGTTTTGCTCCGGCTGACCGTCAGGTTCAGGCTGTCCGCACCTATTTCGGTAAAGCCCTCTTCGTTCAGATACACATATTTCAAAGAACCGAAGGGACCTATAGCCCATTTATTTACATCGAACACGTAACCGCCACCCAGATAAGCTGAATATACGTCCCCGTTATGATCACTACGGGCCGTTCTCTGCATGGATCCGATGGAGAGGTAACGATAATTATTGTAGGCGTTTCTCCCATACGAGAGGGCGCCCTCTGCATAGGCATGAGTGGTAAAATAGGTCCCATAGAGCGAAGCGATCACACCGTTGATGTCGGTCTCTCCCATGTGCTCATCGAGACGCACAGAGGTTCTCGAGTGGGCAAGGCTAATGCCGGCCATGAGATGATCAGAAAGCATCCGATCAAACCCCAGGGTTCCCCCGTATAGATTGTAGTTGTACCCGCTGAATCCGGATGTCTCATCCTGATAGCCCCATTGCTCGTACCCGTTAAGCCAGAGACCGCTTTTCTGTTGTGACTGGGACAACTCGCCGGGCTTGAAGAAACTCGCCACGGCCTCACTCGATCCTGCGAGCGCAAGGAGGAAAGGCTTGTTTGCCTCGCC
>DATKMQ010000095.1 GCA_035541755.1 Syntrophorhabdaceae bacterium | reverse complement strand
TAAGAGGATAATTGAATTCAACCATTTTCTCGAGGTCCATGTGGGTCTTCACGGGTCCGCCCAACTTGAGTTTGTCATAGGCCACGTTCGTGGCAAGTTCACCTGCCAAGGACCAGTAACTCTCCAGATACTGTCCATGCGTAACCAGAACACTGGTACTATCGTCGAACACGATATAAAGATTTGGATAGGCAAAGTAGAAAACGGTTTTGGGATCGGTAATATTGTCGAGAAACATCCCACCATAAGAGTCCTCACCCGGAGCGGTATTCACGGTTGTGTTGCGAAGCCAAAATCCTCGGCTTCCGTGTCTTAAATCCAGTATTCCGGGGACAGAGTGCTGGTACTCTTTTGGAAGCTGTGCCGGCTTATGGTTGAATCTATTGATGACCGATCTTTCATGTTGAACAATGTGCCAGACGTCCGCGTCGTGATTGCCGGCCACGTAGACCACAGGCCCGTAACTGTTCTTCTTTGATGAAGAAAGCTTAACTAGTTTATCTTGCCTTATCCAATCAAAGAAGTTTTTGCCGTGGCGGTAGGCTTTTTCGTAACTTGCAACGGAAAAGTCAAACACGTCCCCCACCACAATAAGGTAATCATTGTCTTCACCAACGGCTTTTGCAAACTCTCGGTATTTGTCGCTGCGACTGATGTTGCCTTGTTTATCCTCATCTAGTAATACGCATTTATCGTAGCCGAAATGCATATCTGAAACGATCGCGAATTTCATAGTGTCGCCCATGCTGTTCCTCCCGTTGATTGCTTTTGGGCTGTGGCTGTGAGGTTTGATTGGGCTGTGGTTTCTGTATCGACTGCTTTCGACAACAATATACCCACTCGGGTGGCTTTTCTGAGAGCTCGGAAATTGTTGCGTTGACCAATTTCCCTGCATTGGCAGATAAATCCCCACTACACGGGGCCCTCCTGCTCGTTCGCTTTGTGTTACGTCAATGGCGAAGGAGGTTATGATCTATTCACATGGTTGCACCTGCGCAAGGTCCTGTCAAGTAAAACTTCCTCTTGGACGCTCCTTTAGGACCCCTCGCCATAATTGCCGTGTGTAACCGTGTACTGATACGAAAAAGAGAAGTTGGTGATTCCAGGAAGAAGTTCTTGACGATCTTGGCGCACAAATGACAGGACCGCAGCGTTGGGCCGTTGGCTCGCCAGTACTCGGGGTAATCCTCGACAGGAGAGGGGATAAAATAACCGAACCTCTGTCTGTAGAGGAAAAAGTAGAGCTTGGCCTTCGTACGACTGCACTTTATTGTTATGTTTCGCCCTTCGTTCTCAGCCCTTGATCCTTGATCCATGCTCCCCGAGTATGATCGCCATTGCCTTGAAGTAATCGCGCCTCACCTTTGTATTTGAAATTTTGGCATACCGCTGGGTGCTTGAAACGCAGCTGTGGCCCATAAGCTGTTGAACCGTCGGCAGCATTGCATCCGCATTCAACAACTGTGTTGCCATAGTGTGACGAAAACGATGGCATGATACGGACACTCCGGTGTTCTTCGCATATTTCTCTATTCGTTTTTGGATACCGCGAATCGATAGCGGTTTGCCTCGGTAAAGGCCTTTCTGAACCAAGAACACCGTCCGTGCCTTTGATGGCGGCCTCGTCTGCATATATGCGTGCAGGGCATCAACTGTATCGTCGCTCATGTAGACAATCCGATCTTTTCGAAACTTGCCGTTCAGAACAAGGATACTTTTTCTTTCGAAGTCTATCGCCGGAAAGGTGAGATTTGCCACTTCTCCGACTCTCAAACCTGATCGCAGCATCAACAGTAATATCGCACGATCCCTCTTATGAGTGACGTGTCGCAAAAGTATCTTCAATTCCTGATCCTTAAGAAACCTCGGTAAGGGCTTGGGCAGTATCTGCTTATACTCGTTTTTCACGGGATTGACGATACCCTTTCTCTCTTCGAACGTGAGATAGTCGTAGAACTTCCTGATCCCGTCGAGGTAGCTGTTTATCGTCTGCGGTCTCAGCCTTCTGTGGTGAAGAAAACCTACGTATTCACCCATGACGTCACAGGTCACTTCGTTGATCGACACGGTCACCCAGTCAAGGAAAACCTGGACGATGAATGCATAGCTCCTGACTGTGGTCTTCGAATAGTTTACTCTCTTCAGAAAACGTCTATATCTGGTAAGCAGTTCGGTAGGATCCATCGATGTCACCCCTTTCAATTATTTTCATGGCCTCGAAGTAATCCTTTTCGAGTGCCTTGTCTGTCAGTCGCGCGTATCTTCGCGTTACCTCAATATCCGAATGGCCCATAAGAATTTGAAGCGACTCGAGGGGCATTCCGGCACACAGCAATTCACTGGCGAAAGTATGCCTCAAACTATGCAGCGTGTATCCCTTTCGCACAAGACGGGCACTTCTGAGACAGTTGGCAAAGCTGGACCGGGCGGTTGAATAGCTCATGCTCGTCTCGCCACGCGCGTAGAGTAGGAATTTTGTATTGGCCTTTCGTGCTTTCATCCATTTCCGAACTGCCTTGCAGGCGTCCTCGCCCAGGTAGGTGATTCTTCCGTTTCTGGTCTTTGCACTTTCGTGTATTGTTACCGTGTGTTTCCTGAGGCTGATGTCCTCAAGCCTCAGGGCGAGTAGCTCAGAAATACGCATGCCGGATCGTAACAGCATCAGGATCATGCATTTATCCCTCGGGGTGAATCTCTTCCGAAGCAATCTGTTTACATCATCCGGCTCAATTGCTCGCGGCAAGGTGCGCCAACTGTTCGACGTCCTAGGCCTTGCGAACTTTTTCTTTCTCCACCATCTTGCTGGCATGTTCTCTTTCATCGCAGCTCCTTTCAGTCGGTTTTTTTGCATGATGCCTGCATGCGATAGGGAAAGCAAGAGAGTCTTTCGCGGCAGGTTAAATTAGGCAACACTGACGAAAGTGAAATGACGGAACACGATAGACAGTCCCCCGCCTGTATTTCAAGGCTGCGCAAACAATTCCAAATAGGTAGCCATCATGAAGAGCGGACCCTACATTATGAATAATGGGCCAACCCCACGATGCTGTCTGTATTTTGAGTAAGCTAACGAAAAGCATGAAACCTGGCCCTGTAATAGTGATATCACGATGATCGTAGACGACAGCATCATCGAAGATTTTCTGAACTGTAAGTACAAGGCTTACCTGCATGCATTGAAAGGTCCAGCCAGGGACACGGAATATGGGTTCATTCAACACATTGAGACAGAAAGATACAGGCAGCTTTATGTTGATCATATGAAAGCCGCCGGCTTCAGCCCGGATACGAACGCTGGCTCAGCATCGCATCTGGAATCAACTGCCGTTCCCGACCGTAACCTATTCCTCCAGCCATCTGCCGCGGGTGATGGGTACCATATTACCCTTGATGCACTGATGCTCGGCTCCGGTAAACGTAAAGGGCGATTCCAGGTGGTGGCGATAATGACTTCTCCCAAGGAACAGGTGACGGTTCAGGATAAATTGGGCCTGGCCATGAGAATGATGCTGTTCGATAGGGCTGGACAGCCGATTGACCTCGGAAGAATGGTCCACGGCAGGGAGTTCAACCACACGGTTGTCAGGCATGAGACACACCAGAAGACAGTGAAAAAGCTCATAAGGGAACTGACGAGGCTCGTAAACACCATGGAAGAGCCGATGCTCTATAGGCACTCGCACTGCCGCATATGTTGTTACGCGCCCCACTGCCTCAAAAGACTAACCGAGAAAGACCACCTGAGTCTCGTCACTGGATTAACTTCTCGAGAAATAGAGGAAAAGACTAGTAGAGGCATCTTTACGGTTCACCAACTCGCCTATGCCTTTCGGCCCAAAAAATTTAAGGCGATGCAGGAGAAAAGAAAAAGGTTTTCCCCTGAACTGAAAGCGCTGGCAGTCAAGGACAACAAGACGTTTGTTTACCAAGTGCCTGACATTCATTCCCAAGGAACAGAGATTTACCTCGATTTCGAAGGTCTTCCCGATGAGCAGTTCGATTATCTCATCGGTATCGTGGTGAGAAATGGGGACAGCGAGACCAGGTCCTCGCTCTGGGCAAATGGCAAGGAGGAGGAAAAACGGATCTTCGAAGACCTGATTTCGATTCTCCTTGCTCATCCAGCTTCTCGCATCTATCACTACGGCAGTTACGAAATGCGCTCTCTTTCGCGGATCTTTAAAGACCATGGTTTCAGCGCATCCGTGCTGTCCGACATCAACGACCAGGCGGTGAACCTTCTTACCTATTTTCACCAGGGCGTGTACGTGCCGACCTATACCAACGAGCTCAAGGATGTAGGACGGCACTGCGGATTCACATGGAGTCATAAGAAGGCATCAGGAATCCAGAGCATCGTATGGAGAAAGCGCTGGGAAATGACCGGCCGCACCCGCTATAAAAAACTCGTTATGCAATACAATATCGAGGATTGCGAGGCGCTCGTCCTTGTAAAAAACTGGCTTGCAAGGCTCCACGAGCGGATGGAGACGAACGCCGGCCGATTTGAACGGGTCGATTGGCTCCCATCAAAAGCCCAGTTCTATTTTGGTACGAATCACTTCCTTATCCCGGATTTTGAAAAGATAAACGACTGTGCCTACTTCGACTTTCAGACCAAGGTGGTCCTGCCGAAGACGAACCCATCGTTTGAGAGGCGCAAGAAGGGGGTGCGAAGCAAAGCATCCCGGAAACCGAAGGTGAACGTACAGACGCAGGTGGTGTTCCCTGAGGCCTGTCCCTATTGTGGTTATGATCGCTTCTACCGGCATGTTGTGTACCAGAGGCGGATTATCGACTTGCGATGGATGAAAGACGGCATAAAACGATGGGTCACCCAATACCGAACCGGAAATCTGCGCTGCATCAGGTGCCGAAAGATCACGACTCCGGAGAAGCTTCACCCAGCACGCTTCGGACGGAATGTTTTTCTCTGGGCGCTGCATCTGAATGTTACCTATAGGCTGAGCTTCGAGGCCGTCAAGAGACTGCTGGCGGAGACATTCGGTATAAAGCTCACCAGGGCGGCCATTCACCGGTACCGGGGGGTCCTCGCGGAGGAATATCGCTGCGCCTACGACGAGATTCTAGAGGATATGGTGAAGGGTGATTTGATCCAGATCGATGAAACACAGGCGAAGACGGGAAGATTTGATGGCTACGTGTGGGTATTCGCGACCCGCAGCAGCGTCTATTACCGGTACCGCCCGTCGAGAGAGGCGGGCTTCTTGAAAGACGTATTAATCAACTTTAACGGTGTACTGGTATCCGACTTTTACTCCGGGTACGACTCACTTCCGTGCGCACAGCAGAAATGCCTCATCCACCTCATCCGTGACATAAATGATGATCTGCTCAAGAATCCTCTCGATGCGGAGTTAAGGGAGATGTCAACGAGGTTTGGAGGCCTCCTTGGGTCTATCGTTGATACAATAAACCGTCACGGCCTGAAGCGGAAATACCTTGTCGCGCACAAGCAAAAGGTTGAACGGTTTTTCCAGGAGATCACAGAGCAGGATTATCTCTCCGCGTTTGCCATCAAATACCGGGAGAGATTGATGAGAAACCAAGAGAGGCTCTTCACCTTTCTCGATAAGGATGGGGTACCGTGGAATAATAACAACGCCGAGCATGGCATAAAGCATTTTGCGAAATATAGAAGAAGTGTACCCGGTCTCATTTCTGTGAAGCGATTAGAGGAACATCTGGTTTTCCTCAGCATTTTTCAGACCTGCGAATATCGTGGTTTGAATTTTCTGGACTTCCTCAAGTCAGGCCAGAGAACTATATCCGATTTCGAGAAGCTGTTAAGTGAGCAAAACACGCGCCGTCAACCTGCTCATAGGCGCAAGGATGATGCTATAAGCCTCTGCGGAACTCCGCACATAATGACAGAGGCCTAATGATAATGCCTTTGTTCAGCACTATCTCCCCTGTCCATTCTTGTCTATACCGAGATGTTGTTTCAAGATGGCTCTTTTCGCCCAATCAGAGATTATCTGAATTAGTCGATCTCATCATTTGTCTTTGTGCATGCGAAAGCCGATGGGTCTTTTCTTCGGCAACTCGGGAGGTGTCATCAGTTGTTTGATAGCCTCTATGATGAGGCGAATTTGATCATCATGGACCGTGAGCTTTTTCTCCAGCTCGGTAAGTTTTGCAGCGAGTTCCTTGTGCGTCGCGAGAAGCGTGCGGAGCCGGACGAACGCGCGGACTACGAACACGCTCATCTCCACGGCTCTCGGCGTGCTGAGGACTGATGCTGCCATGATAGCTCCATGTTCGGTAAAGGCATAAGGCAGCTTACGACGCCCACCCCAACTTGATGTCGCAAAATGCGACTTCAAGTTTTGCATCTCCTCAGCGGTAAGCTGGAACATAAAATCAGAAGGGAAACGTTCGATGTTGCGGCGGACCTGCTCATTCAGACGTTTAGTCTCGACGCCGTAAATCTCCGCCAGATCCGAATCGAGCATGACTTTCTGATCCCGGATCACCAGAATTACTTTTTCGATTGCCTCAGCTGGTATCAAAGATATTTTTTTGGACATGTCGTAACCCCTCATGATGTCGCAAAATGCGACTTCAATTGCGCATAGCGCAGCGACCTTCCTCGCATTCTCATATTGCCTGCTAATCTACTAAAGGGATGTGGTTTTCCTCACACCAGGATCGTAGGGCCGCTTGCTCTCGCTCGTGCTCAAAACCATACCAGTCGTCCAACAAATCCTTCGCTGTCAGGAAGTCCTTGAAACGACTGTAGGCTCCTCTTCGTTTGAACATGTCGCGAACCCGTCCATAGTCATCGGGCAGGCTGCGTTCCACGAATTCAAAGACGAGCGACTGTCCCAAACCGAGATCGTTCTTATGGGGAATCTCTATCAGCTGATCCCAATCCACTTCCTGACCCTCAATCTCGTCAATATCCGCCATCTCTGATTGGTAGGATATCTCTCCGGTCTCGAGGTTGAGATACGCCGCATGCTCACCATAGGAAGCTGAACCAACAAAAAGAAAAGCATTTTCGATATCGCCGAACTTCACGCCGGCCATTTTGTCTCCAGCAGTCTTACCATACCACGCAGTGCAGGTCACTCGCAATCGGCACGTCCTGAAGAGATGCGTAGTCCTTGTTGAGGAGTCATCGCTTCAACCGTCAGCGGAGTCCTCCTGACCATTGTGTGAGAATGATCATGTATCAACAGCATCACGCCTTTATCGGTTACATGATTACCACACAAATGAGGCAGAACCACGAACGGCGGCTCGTTGCTGCATTACAGGAAGCAATTTTTTGCAGGGCCAAGGCCGTTTAGTAGCTTGAAAAAGAATAACATAGGGCACCGTATGTTATTTTTCTGCCCAAAAGGTCCTATCTGTGCCTCGTTCAAATAGAAAGAGAACATAAAGGAATCAGGTGTGCCAGCTGCACCTGGTGCTTACGAAACGGCATCTACGACTGCCTTGGCCAAGGCCTCGATGGTGCCGTAAGCAAGATAAGGAAATACCGGTCTTCCGGCTATGACAGCGTAGTCGCCCACTTGTGGCTTTGGAAGGTACCCATCTCCGGGGTCGATCCAATTGCAGGGGCCTCTCAAGATTTTTAATGCCGATTGCGGGGCGCCCCTGCGACGCTCCACGGGGAGAGTCTCTGACCATTTCAAGCGGACGGTACCTCGTTGCGTACTGAACGTAACCTTCTTATAGTCGCTGCCCGTTACCACCACCGTAGTCTCAAACTTCCGAGATCTCATATCGTTCTCTATCGCTGACTTGAGACACTCATTCTGAAACCGAACTACGTTCATCGAATAGATGGTGCAGACAGCGCCTGCATAGTCAGCTAGGGTATCGCGGGAAAAAGGTGACTGTTCGATGGCAAGTGCCTTCCGAGCGGCTGTCTGGATTTCGGGAAACGTTGGTGTCCATTCGATCTTTT
>DATKMQ010000094.1 GCA_035541755.1 Syntrophorhabdaceae bacterium | reverse complement strand
AAACCGTCCTTAGAGGTTACCTTCAAAGGGTCAAAGCTGTAGAGCACGCCTGCAGCCTTGGCCTCCGTTGGTTTGATCCCCTTTACCTCGGTGCCGATTCTTCCCTCGGACGCCCAGTCGATGGTAACGGCGGAAGTGGGTACTTGATAGGCCGTGAAAGCGATCGTATTGAGATTGTATTTCCCCGGCGCTACCGGTTCCCGCCAGATGCCGCGCGTATATTTTTCGGTTATCAATATTTTCTCCACATCTTCGTGAATCGGACCATGGAGTTTTCCTTCACCGGTAGTCGATGCAGGTCCCGTGGGTTCTCTCTCCAGCTCCAGACCGACGTTGGACCGGATAACCGCAACATATCCCGGCAGAACCTCGGCCACTTCTGCAACCTTGATATCGAACAGGTTCGGATTGATGTAATATATGCCTGGCTGCAGGGTATCCAATTGCGGTCCGCGGTACCCCTTGCTATCGATGAAGAGCTGCCCGTTTTGATACGATTTGTGATCTGCTTCGGTACCATCGGGATTCAGGGCCTTCGGGGCGATGATATAGCCCGGAGGCAGCGGAATGCCGTCCTTGGCAACGGCGATACCGATGGTATTTTCAGTTATTTTTACCGCGGGAGCTTTTGTAATATTGAAGAGCTTGGAATTGATACGATAGGTGCCTGGGCGCAGGATTCCCACCTGCGGCCCCTTCTTCCCATGGTTGGCTAAAAACATTTCTGCGTCTTGAAATTGATTGCATTCCACTTCATCACCCAAGACCCTGCCTTTGGGCAACGGTTCGCCGTCAATAGACTCGACGATGCCGATGCTATCAATATCGACTGTTACTACCGGAATCTTGGTAAAGGACCAGACGATAGGCAACCTCCAATAGAGTCCCGGCATCAAAGTCTTGGCCCGCACCCCTACTTCTTTCTGACGAGCGATTATTTGTCCTGCAGGCATTTTCCTGCCGAACATTTTTTTCGCAAGAATGCCCACTTCGTTGGCCCCAATCAAGCAAAATCCACTAAGAAAAAACATCAGAACTATGAAACCAGCTAAATACCAAAGAGCCGATTCTAGCGTCATTTCATTTCTCCTTTTTGTTTATTCTCAAAGCCCTTAAAGGGCTTTAGAGTACGTCTTGAGCGAGGCTGCAGACTGAATACAAGAGTCAGTTATAACCGTCCTTTGCGGCGAATGGCCTGGCAATGGCTACACCCCTTTTATGTCGTTCGGTGGTTTAAGACCGTTTACTACTTCTTCGGCTTTCTCGTAATCCTTTTCATCAACCATGATTTGAATGTCATAGGAGATTTGGGCCTCACTGAGCGCTTTAAGAAAAGGCTCAATCTCATCGACATTCTCGGCAATGATCAAGGGAAAAGGGTTACCGAGAAACTGAGTCGTGTCCGCGTCGTCTTTATCGGTTTCACTGTTCTGTAATTCGGATATGCCTTTACGAAACTGATTGATTTCCTCGAGACAAATGTCTCGACGTAGCGCTTCCGCACATAATGCATTGTACACATCTTTGTTCATGGCCCTGGCAGACATAAACAACTCAAGAATTTCGCCGCGAGTCATTTCTTCAAGGGGTTTCTCAATCTTCGTAATATCGTTCTCCGTGACATCGGCACTCTTTTTATCAAAGCTCCTGCGTTTTGCTTCCATTAAGAGAATCTCGTACGCTTCTTTCTCAAAACTATCAGGTCCTGATTCAAGCAACTCCTTAATTTCTTCGTCTGATTGTTCTTTATATCGCTCTGCGAGACTCGATCTTTCCTGAGTGTCCATATTGGTTGCCCCCGATAATGAGTTACATCCGACGATATCGACGATTACAGTCGACAAACGGATCATCTGCGACTGTGCGGCGTCGGCTGGGTCCGATAGGCGTGGGCTGAACGACACCTGTAGGTCGATGATTGCCGGAAGCGCCTGCTCGTATCACGCGAATCCCCCACGACGATAGTGCTATAACACGCCCGATGGACTTTGAGAAATTATAATATAACCTGGAGGTGGAAAAGCAAGTTAATTTTTGATGGTGAACCGGTTTGATCAAACGGATTCATCAAATATTCAGGCACTGAGGAGTTTCTTTAGTGTCTCCATATCCTCCCACGCCTCTTTGATCTTGCCCTGATTGCGAAGCAGGAAGGAGGGGTGATAGGCGGGTAAGAGCGTGATGCCGTGGTATTTGGTGAGCACACCGCGCACGCGAGTGATGCGTTCGTCAACTCCGAGAAGCGTATTGTAGGCGTGCCTCCCCAGTGTGCAGATGACCCTGGGTTTGATGAGCGAAAGCTGGGCCAGAAGATACTCTTTGCAGGCCTCTATTTCAGTGGGTTCGGGATCACGGTTGCCCGGTGGCCTGCATTTGAGCACATTACAGATATAGACCTGGCTCCTTCTCAAACCGGTGCGGCCGATGAGCTGATCGAGGAGTTTTCCCGCTCTGCCCACAAAGGGTCTTCCTTGCGCGTCCTCGTCTTCTCCCGGCGCCTCGCCCACGAAGACAAGCTGGGCCTTTGGATCACCCTCGCCGAAAACCACCGTCTTCCTCGTCCTGGCAAGGTCGCAGCGCGTGCACAGGCGAGCTACCTTCCGGAGTTTGCCGAGCGTGGGTGCATCCCGCTTATCGAAGACGTAGGTATTTACGCCCATACCCGTGAGCGCGCGTAAGAATCTTCGAACGTTGGTTGCATCTAACTTAACTGGTGCTAGTTCACTACTCATCTGCCGTGGTCCCTCAGCCGGAGCCACTTTTTCAGGAAGGCGCTCCGTCATGCTCTCTCCTCTTACTCCCTGTACTTGTCGGGCATCTTTTTTATCTTCCGCTCGGTTTCAAAGACATAGGCCGCCCGTAGCATCCTGGCTTCATCTAAGGGCTGGCCGATGATCTGAAGGCCTATGGGAAGGCCTTTTTGGTCGAACCCACAGGGAAGAGACATGCCAGGTAAACCGGCCAGGTTGACGGGGATGGTGAAGATATCCGACAGGTACATGGTGAGCGGGTCCTCAAGTCTTTCGCCGGCCTTGAATGCCGTGGTGGGAGATACGGGTGTGACAATTATATCGCACTTTTTGAAGGCCTCATCGAAGTCCCTTCTCACGAGCGTCCGGACCTTGCTCGCTTTCCGGTAATACGCGTCATAGTACCCGGAGGAGAGCACATAGGTCCCTAAGATAATCCGCCGCTTCACTTCCTTGCCGAAACCTTTGAGCCGCGTATTCTTGTACATGTCGATGATGTCCTTACCGGGCTCTCTCAAGCCGTACTTCACGCCGTCGTAGCGCGCAAGGTTGGAGGAGGCTTCGGCCGTGCAGATGATGTAGTACACGGCAACGGCATACTCCGTGTGAGGCAGCGTTATCTCAACCGGAATGGCGCCCTGTTTCTCGAAGAGCGCCACCGATTCTGCTGTAGCCTTCTTCACATCGGGCTCTATGCCTTCAATGAAATATTCCTTGGGGATGCCTATCTTCAGCCCTTTGATATCCCGACCGAGGTCCTGAGCGTAATCGACCGGCGGCTGAGGTATGGATGTCGAATCCATTCTATCATATCCCGCAATCACGTTGAGCACTGCCGCACAGTCGGACACGTTGCGGGAAATCGGACCGATCTGGTCCAGGGAGGATGCGAAGGCGATGAGACCGAAGCGCGATACCCTGCCGTAGGTCGGTTTCATGCCAACCACCCCGCAGAGACTCGCCGGCTGCCTGATCGACCCGCCCGTATCTGTCCCGAGGGCGGCCGCACAGAGGCCGGCAGCCACCGCAGCGGCCGAACCGCCGCTTGAACCGCCGGGAATGCGGCTCACATCCCAGGGGTTCTTCGTTGTCTGAAAGGCCGAGTTCTCGGTGGATGATCCCATGGCGAACTCGTCCATGTTGAGCCTGCCGAGATGCACGTAGCCCGCCTCGTTCAGTTTCCGGATCACCGTGGCATCGTAGGGTGGAACAAAGCCTTTGAGGATCTTTGACGCGCAGGTGGTCTCTACTCCTTTGGTGCAGAGAATGTCCTTCATACCGAAGGGGATGCCGAGAAGCGGCGCATCTTTACCCTCTGCAATCTTCGCATCGGCCTCGCGCGCCGTAACCATGGCATACTCCTCGGTGATTCGCAAATAGGATTGCAACTCCCAATCGAATCTTCTGATGCGATCGAGATAAAATGTGGCCAGTTCTTGAGAGGTCGTTTCTTTCTTCTTTAGAAGCTCTCTCAATTGAGTGATGGTCATATCAAGAATGTTTTTCACCCTGTCTCCTCACGAAGGTTTTGAATGCGACGTTCGTTTCTTGTCTAATCTTCTACCTCAATGATCGGCGGCACCTTGAAGAACGATCCCGTTCTTTCCGGTGCGTTCTTAAGCGAGTCATCCACACTGAATGACGGCCTCACCGAGTCGTCTCTCAACACGCATTCCACGGGAACTGCGTGACTCGTCGGTTCTATGCCTTCCGTATCGAGGGCGCTGAGCGAATCCATGTGGTCGAGGATATCGTTTATCTGCTGCGTGTAAAGTTCTATCTCGGAAGGCGCAAGTTCAAGTCTTCCGAGATGCGCCACATACTCCACAGTTTCTTTAGTTATCTTCATACGGTCCTCTGATTTCTTGGTTTCGTATTCGTGGTTCTGTCATGTCTGGATTAGTCCAAGACCTCAGCCGCATTCGGCCACTGCCTTGATGATATCTCCTCTGGTCACGATGCCCACGAGTTTCCCGTTGTCTATGATCGGCACCCTGTTTACCTCTTTGTCGACCATGATCTTAGCGACGGCAACGGCAGATTCCGTTGAAGGCGCCGTGATCACGTCCGTTACCATGACGTCGCGGACCGCGAGATCCTGAAGGGCGCCTTTCTTGAGCCCTTTCAAGATATCACTCTGGCAGATGATCCCCACGAGCTTGCCCTTGTCAACGACAGGTATGCCGGCAATCTTGAAGAGCTCAAACTTGTTGAGGATGACATGGAGTTTTTCCGAAGGATGGCAGGTCACAACGTTCTTGTTCATCAGTTCCACAACTTTCATGATTACCTCCTTAGAAGGCCTGTCCGAACAGAAGCGTTTCCTGCATGTACTTCTGGAAAGACTCCACGGTCTTCATGGCCTTGCGAAGCTTCTCCTGTTCGCCCTGGCCCAACATGTCGGGCCTGAGATAGTGGGCGTCCTGCACGTTTGCATCACCCGCGCCGATCTGGTTCATAAGTCTGAATCGCACAAATATACAATACGCGTCTATAAGGTCCTTTTCCATATCTTTTTTAATGACGCGTTGCCGTCTTAATAGTTTAATCCTCTTGATCGTGTTCTTTTCATAGATACCGTTTGCCAGAGAGGTCATGCGCACCGAAAGGATGAGCGGTGCCCACCCGAAGAGCTTCATATTAAACTTCCCTTTGTGCTCCCCCTCTTTCTCTACCTTGAAATTTCCGAAGAAGCTGAGCGCACTCGGCATCACAACGGCCGATTGAATGAACTCCTTCATAACGCGTTTATTCTCCGAAAGCATCGCAAAGAAGTGCTGCAGGAACTCGTCGAGTAACGCGGCGTCACCGTGAATAGCACGGGCATCTGTGAGGATGATGAGATCGAGAGGATCGAGTACCCCCTGTTCATAAGTCATGCGCGCTTCAACCCGCTCTTTCCAATCCGCGAGCGAACCCCGCCATTTGTCGTTAGCAGCCATTACCCCGCCTTTGCACCGCTCAAATCCAACGGCATGAAGCATGTCGGAAGCCTTCACACTGAAGACCTCGAACCAGCAAGCGAGACACTCCCTGAAGGTCAGCTTGTTGCGGGAGACTTTACTGTTTTTGTTCTTCAGGTATTCATAGCAGGCGTCTCGCAGTTCTTTCTTTGCGAACTCTCCGTCTTTATCGCTGTAGATGATGAGGTTATCCTGGTCAGTCACGATCGTTTGCTCATCCCGACCTTCGCTACCGAGCCCGGCCCAGAGATACCGTGCAGGGGCCGTCCCATAGCCCTCACGCACCATCTCGTTTTCTGCCAGTTCTAATACCTTGATCGTCAATCTGTCTCGTACAATGCGGAGGAGGTCATGGACATCGATAATCGTCTCTTCTTCGTTGAAAAAGGCCTTTATCTTGGCGAGAGCAAGTTTGTGACATGTGTTGAGCTCACTTGTATCGGTGGCCCTTTCGATAGCATCTACCACTATGGAGGCGAATTCAGAGTCGAAAATCTCGAAGTTCCTGAGTGTGGACTGAAGCTTGCGAGCGAGCTCGGACAGCATCCGATAACGCTCATGACGCATGAGCGTTTTGTCGCCCATTCTTTCGCGGCGATCCGTTATGAAGGTTTCAATGAGTGAAAAGTTGAGCGCCATCTACTGCCCCGAAATGCCCTCCAGAAGTTTTTTGCTTGCGAGAAGTTTTTCCTTCTTGGCCGAGAGTTCTTCAAAGTGAGACCTGTTCTTCTCGATCACCTCTGCAGGGGCTTTTTCCCGGAATGATTCGTTAGAAAGTTTTTTCACGATCTTGTCGCTCTCTTCATCAATTTTCAATATCTCTTTGTCAATCCTTCCCAGTTCCTTTCCTACATCGATCAGGTCCTTCAGAGGAACGAAGACTTCGATCCCTTTATACACACCCACGGCCGCATGTTCGGGCGCCTGCCCGTCAGTGAACGCGAGTCCGTCCACCTTTGCCAGCTCCTTGATGTAGTATTCGTAGGATTTGAGAAGTGCTCTCTGTCCGTTGGTCCTGATGACGGCGTCCACCCTCACATTCGGAGCGATGCCCGTCTCGCCCCTGATATTGCGGATCACATCGACGACACCCATGATCGTTTCCATAGCGGCTTCACTCCCCTCGTCAATCTCTGAGTCTTTGACGTGAGGAAAGGGCGAGATCATAATACTTTCCGCGTCATGCCCCGGCAGCCTCTGATAAATCTCTTCGGTGACAAAGGGCATAATGGGATGGAGAAGCTTTAGGATGTCTGCGAGCGTTTGGTATAAAGTGGCGCGCGTAGCTTCATTGTCGAAGGAGGTTACTTTTTCATAGAGATTCGGTTTGATGAGCTCCAGGTACCAGTCACAGAATTCGTGCCAGACAAACGTATAGAGGCTGTTTGCGGCGTCATTGAAACGATACTCCCGAATGCTCCGCGTGACATCATCGATGATCCTCTGCATGCGTGAGCGAATCCATCTGTCAGGTAAGAATGATGACCTCCCATCTGATGCAGCGGGTTTTACCTCACCCGTGAGCATGAGGGAGAGCTTGGACGCGTTCCAGACTTTGTTGACGAAGTTTCGTGAGCCTTCAATCCTCTCCTCGGACAGAAGCACATCGCGTCCCTGGGCGGCAAGCATAGTGAGGGTGAACCGGAAGGCGTCAGTACCGTACTGGTCGATGATCACGAGCGGATCGATGACATTGCCCTTGGATTTGCTCATCTTCTTGCCTTCGGCATCACGCACCAGGGCGTGGATGTATACGTCTCTGAATGGCACATCGTTCATGAACTTAAGACCCATCATGATCATTCGCGCAACCCAGAAGAAGAGGATATCGAAGCCCGTGACGAGGAGCGACGTGGGATAGAATCTTTTGAGATCGTTCGTATTGTCCGGCCATCCGAGTGTGGTAAAGGGCCAGAGCCCCGATGAGAACCACGTATCGAGCACATCGGATTCCTGACGGAGTTCCCCCTGGCACTTCGCGCAGGCATGAGGTGTGTCCACGGAAACGATCGTTTCGTTGCAGCTATCACAGTACCATACGGGAATCCGGTGTCCCCACCAGATTTGTCGCGAGATACACCAGTCCTTGATATTCTCCATCCATTCAAAATAAACCTTCTCCCACATTTCGGGAATGATGCGTACTCTGTGGTCCCGGACTGCCTCAATAGCAGGCTCGGCCAGGGGTTTCATCTTGAGGAACCACTGGAGAGACAAGGCAGGTTCCACCACGGTTTTGCAGCGGTAACATTTACCCACGCCCATGCCGTAGGGCTCTATCTTTTCCAGAAATCCTTTTTCTTTCAGTTCTTCCACGATCTTCTCGCGGCACTCAAATCTGTCCATGCCCTTATAGTGGATCGCGTTCTCATTCATCCTTCCGTGATCGTCGATGACTCTCACCAATTCGAGATTGTGCCGCTTCATGATCTCAAAGTCGTTGAGATCATGCGCCGGTGTTACTTTTAGCGCCCCCGTGCCGAATTCCATGTCCACATAGCTGTCCCCGATGACGGGGATCTTCTTTCCCACGAGAGGAAGGGTCACGTACTCCCCGACGTAGCTGCCATAACGCGGATCTTCGGGGTTAACGGCCACAGCCGTATCGCCCAGCATTGTTTCAGGGCGTGTGGTGGCGACCGTCAGATAGCCCCCGCCTTTTGTGAGGGGGTAGTGAATGTAGTAGAGGAATCCCTTTGTCTCTTCGTGCTCTGCTTCGAGGTCCGAAAGTGCTGTCTTGCACCGCGGACACCAGTTGATGATGTAGTTGTCACGGTAGATAAGGCCTTCACGATAGAGCCTCACGAAGACTTCACGGACGGCCCGTGAGAGGCCTTCGTCCATGGTGAAACGCTCACGCGTCCAATCGCAGGATGAGCCGAGCCTCTTTAACTGTTCGATGATGGTGCCGCCGGAGTGCTCTTTCCATTGCCAGACCCGCTCGATAAACTTTTCTCTGCCGAGATGGTCTCTGTCAAGCCCTTCTTTTGCAAGCTCCCGTTCCACCACGTTCTGCGTGGCGATGCCCGCGTGGTCCATACCGGGGAGCCAAAGCGTATCGAAACCGGACATCCTGTGAAAACGCGTGACGATGTCCTGAAGTGTGTTGTTCAAGGCGTGACCCATGTGGAGTGACCCCGTTACGTTGGGCGGCGGGATCACCATAGAAAAATAAGGAGCGGAGGGAGTGCGACCGGCGGTGAAATATCCCTTTTCAATCCAGTGCGCGTACCATTTTTTTTCTATTGTCTGAGGATCGTAAACCTTTTCCATAGCGTGATTTCTCCAGTCTTATGTGAATGCGTTGTTTTTCAGTCTTCCACAGCGCCCCCGTCTTTCGCACGACCTTATACCGGTATGTTCCAGGGCAGGGGAAGAAAGATTTTTTCAAAAAGGTTGAATGCGTATCTGTCCGTCATGCCCGCGATGAAATCGCAGATGCATGTGGCGGGCTTGTCGTAAAAGTCCTCACGCTCGGTTTCACGAAGAAAGGCGTCGTGGTGCTTCACGAAATAGCCGTAAAGATCTTCTATGATCCTTGAGCATTTGATAAAATCGGCGTGGACTACGGCGCTATCATAGACCCGCTCATAGAGAAAATTCCTGAGCAGGACGATGTAGCCTTCGAGTTCCTGGCCGAATTCGAGGGCCAGGTTTTGACTCCCAGTGGACTTTGCGATGACGCCACGAATCATAGTATCTATCCGGTCGGAGACCGTATACCCGAGGTAATCCCTGATGGTGCCGGGTAGATCATCTTCGCGGATCACATTTCCCCGAATTGCGTCATCTATATCGTGGTTCAGGTAGGCTATCACGTCGGCGATCCGTACCACCTCCGCTTCTTTTGTGAGGGGCTTGTCGTCGTCATCCCTCAAGATAATTTCACCTTTTCCTTTTGAGTGTTTGACGATCCCATCGCGCACCTCCATGGTGAGGTTCAAGCCCTTGCCGTCCTTCTCCAGGGTATCGACGACCCTTAAGCTCTGTTCGTAGTGCCTGAACCCGCCGGTATGAATCCTATTGAGCACGTCCTCTCCTGAATGACCAAAGGGTGTATGCCCCAGGTCATGACCGAGCGCTATCGCCTCGGTGAGGTCTTCATTGAGAGAGAGGGCCCGCGCGATAGTCCGTGCGATCTGCGAAACTTCGAGCGTATGGGTGAGCCTGGTTCTATAGTGATCTCCGGCCGGCGACAGAAATACTTGTGTTTTTGCCTTAAGCCTCCTGAACGATTTGCTGTGTGTAATACGGTCTCTGTCATGCTGGAATGCCGGACGTATGTCGCATTCGAGCTCTGCCTGTAACCTCCCCCTTGTTTCCCTGCTTTTTTGGGCGAAAGGGGAGAGCATCTTCTCTTCCTTTTGTTCGAGACGTTCACGGATATTCATATGAGCTTTGCCAACCCCTAATTTATCATAGGAATCCAGCAATTTCAATCCATTATGCGAAGTTGTTACTTGAAAAACCGTCGGTTTCTTCATATATTAGAAGCGACCAAGACTTGAACGGAGGAGAAATGGCAATTATAGACGATCTGAGAAAGAGGACAGAGGCAGGGCTTAAGACTCTGAAAGAGACCGCTCAGGATATTGCTTTCAGTGTGGAGAAGCAGGCAATCATCGGCAAGAAGAGATATCTCGATATTGCGCGCATACAGAGAAATATGCAGAAGATGCACGGTGAGATAGGCGAATATGTCTACGATCAGTTTACGTCAGAAAAGACGGTCGGCAAAGACGATCCCTTCGTCAAAGACAGAATAAGCGCCATTTCGAGGATGCGACTTGAGATAAAGGACATTGAAGAAGAGATCGCCGAGATCGAAAGAACTGAGCCACCTAAACACGAGATTTAAGGGTCTGTCCTTACATATATATTGTTGAGAAAGCATCACCGACCCTTATGATGTCTTAAAAAAGGGTACTGTCTGTCCTACGATAATACAGGTTGACTTATCTCCCCAGATTTTTGTTTTCCGCATTGAAGCCACATCTTGCGAGACCGTGAGTAAGGCAATATATTCTCCTTAACGAGAATGCCTGGAGGTGGATATGAACGGAAAAGAACTGAAAATGCTCGCAGCGATCTCGGTGATCGCACTCATAACGGTAGCTTCCTGTGCTGAATTTCAAGAACAGACACCCACGGTGCAGGGCGGAGCTGTGGGGGCCGGGGTAGGGGGCCTTGCCGGAGCCCTTTTGGATTCACACAATCCCTGGCGAGGCGGGATTATCGGCGGCGCCCTCGGTGCGGTTCTGGGTGGAACGCTGGGGCAGATTTCAGACCATGCGTCGCGGGAAGCAGCCACGGTCAAGAAACCCGTGGAATACAGGACCGAGAATGGCCGGGGTTACGTGCGAGAAGAGCCCCTGTCCTATGACGCCGCTACAAAATGTCGCAGGGTCAGAGAGCGGGTATACGAAGACGGGCGGCTCGTGAGAAGCCATATCAAGGAAATCTGTGATGTCGATGAGTAGGCAAAGAGCAAAGAAATGCTAAAGGCCGTCTACCCTGTGCGTGCTGATTTAAAGACCTTGTCTATTATTGCTACGGCTTCTTCCTGTATCCGGTGAAGATGGTCGCTCCCTTTGAAGCTCTCCGCATATATCTTGTAAACGTTTTCCGTGCCTGAAGGCCGGGCGGCGAACCACCCATTCCTGGTTGTTACTTTCAAACCTCCGATAGGTGCACCATTCCCCGGGGCATTTGTGAGTTTGCCGGTGACCTCTTCCCCCGCTAGGGTCGAGGCGGTCACGTCGTCCGGGGAGAGTTTTTCGAGGAGAACTTTCTCGTCCCCTGTAGCCGGGGCATCAATCCTCTCGTAGATGGGACTTCCGAACATCCCCTCGAGCTTTGCGTAGAGAACTGCCGGGTCTTCTTTTGAGGTCGCCGTTATTTCTGCTGCAAGAAGGTTCATGATGATACCGTCTTTATCCGTAGTCCACACGGCGCCGTCTTTACGGAGAAATGATGCGCCCGCGCTTTCCTCGCCGGAGAACCCATAGCTCCCGTCAATGAGTCCGTCTACGAACCACTTAAATCCTACGGGTACTTCGGAGAGTTTCCTACCGAGATGAGCGGCCACCTTATCGATCATGGAGCTACTTACCAGGGTTTTGCCGACAGCGGCATCGGGCCGCCAGCGGGGTCTGTGCTGAAATAAATACCAGACAGCCGCGGCGAGGTACTGGTTCGGGTTGAGAAGACCGGCGGTTTTTGTGACGACACCGTGGCGGTCCGCGTCCGGATCGTTGCCGAAGGCTATGTCATATTTATCTTTAAGGCTCACAAGGCGGGCCATGGCGTACGGAGAGGAGCAGTCCATCCTGATCTTGCCGTCTTTATCTACGGTCATAAAACCGAATGTCGGATCGATGAGGGGGTTTACCACATCGATGTTGAGTCCGTAAGTCTCGGCTATAGGGAGCCAATAGGCAAGCGAGGCGCCGCCCATGGGATCGACTCCGATCATGAGTCCGGACGATGCGATGGCCTCCATGTCGATGATGTTCTTGAGATCATTTACGTAAGGACTCACATAATCGATTTCGTGCACGTTACCGCCTGAAAGGGCCCGCCGGTAGTCAAGTCTTTTTACCTCTCTGTTACCCGTCCTGAGCAGTGCGTTTGCCCTCTGTTCGATCCATTTAGTGACAACCGTATCGGCAGGTCCGCCGTGAGGCGGGTTATACTTGAACCCTCCATCTTCGGGGGGGTTATGGGACGGGGTAATCACTATGCCATGAGCCGGGCCGGATGTCTTTGTCCTGTTGTACGTCAGGATTGCATGCGATATTACCGGGGTCGGTGTATAGCCCCGATCCTTTTCAACCATAACGGTAACACCGTTTGCCGCGAGTACCTCTATGGCGGTGATTAGGCTCGGTTCCGAGAGGGCATGGGTATCGATGCCTAAAAAAAGCGGGCCATCGATCTTCTCGCTTACCCTGTAGTCGCAAATGGCCTGGGTGATGGCCAGGATGTGGGCTTCATTGAAGCTGTCATTAAGAGAAGAGCCTCGATGGCCGGACGTGCCGAATGCCACTGCCTGACCCTTGATCGATACATCAGGGGTCTCAGTGTAGTAGGCGGTGATCAGTCTCGGTATGTTGGCAAGCATTTCCCTGGGGGCTATTTTGCCGGCAAGCTTGTTGAGTTCCATCATACCTCCCTCTGGCTCTTTAGCATTATACTCGGGAAGGGCCTTAAGAACAATAGAACAATCAACCGTTAGAATATGCGGTTAAGAAGATGATGCCCCGGTTAAGGATGGGACCTTAACCGGGGCATCACGAAATTCCGCGCGTGCTTATATGCCTTAGTATGTAAGGTTCAGAGTGACAACCTCCTTTTTACCCGCGCTATCGGTGATGGTAAAATGTACGGTGCTCGGGTTTTTGAGGATGAGAGACTGGACTGTGGGTACAAAGAACTGACCGCCGCTAAAGCCTATTTTTGAAGGGATCGGCGGGAACAACTTACTGTCGGAAGTAATCGTGTAAGGGGGCACGCCGTTGTAGATCGAATAGTCTACGCCCAAAACCTTGCCTGCTGTCTGGGTAACCGGGAAGGCAGCCAGAGGCGGAGGACCTGTCACGACCAGAGGACGCATCATATCATGTTCTTCGTGCTCGAGAATATGGCAGTGCCACACGTATTCGTTGCCATTCACCCCGTTTCTTATGCTCGGCGCCACCGTGAAAGGTACCTTCGGCAGGTCGAACTTCATGATTATTGTGGTGATCTGACCCGGGTTCATCCGAAGGGTCTCTTTCCAGCCAATCTCGTCGGCATCGGGCCCTGTGATTGACAGTGGGTCTAACATGATGCCTGTGGTAGGATCACCGATGAAATTCTGCCGCTGGATAAGCTGGAAATTTACGAGGTGGATGTGGATGGGATGGACGTCTGCTGTGAGGTTGGCGATCTGCCAGACCTCGGTAGTTCCTACAGCAGGGGTCTCAGTTGCGGCTGACATATAGGGGATTCCCCAGGTAGGAAGGTTCTGGTTATTATTGCCCTGCTGGGCGAAGGTGCCCAGGGTTTGGATCAGGCGTCCATATTCGTCGAAATCCTCATTGAGGGTGAGCGTGCGGTTGACCACGCCCGTGTAGGGCAGTGGACCCGGAGTTGCGGCATCGGCGCCCTGGTAAAGAAGCGGAGGCTGCTGGGCTGGCACCGGATTACCACCCTTGAAGTTTTTCTTCAATGCAGCGGAAAGGTCGGCGAGCCTCGTATGACCGTCCGGGAGAATGTCGTTGAGCGAAATTCCGTTAGTCCCGTTCCCCACGACTATCTTCAGGACGGTTCGCGTATTGGGGCCCTTGGTTGCTGCCGTGGGAAGGGCGCCTCCGAACGCAGTTTGATCCGGATCACCGGTGTAATAGTCGTTACGGGAATCACCCATAGGGAAAGGCGCGGGTGAGTCACTATAGAGAATGAAGCTCTTCCCCTGCAGGCCGGTAAAGTCGATAAGGACGTCGGCCCGTTCCGCCGGGGCAAGCAAGAGGTTAAAGGGCCCGGTAGGTATTGCTGTATTTCCTGTCGGGTCCGCCACCAGGTCGAGCGGAATAGGTGTGGTGTTGTCGTGTGGCGCTACGTCGGGCAAGAAACCTCCCTCAGTGGCGATCTGGTACATTGTCGGGCCAGGCGTAGAGTTAAGTACCGGCTTCAAGGTAACCGGATCCATGGTATAAGGAACCTCGCCCGGGTGGGCGGGATCTTCGAGATAGAGGTTTAAGTGCCAGAATCGGGCCTGGGATCCATTAAGCATGCGGAACCGGAATGTCCCCCCGGTCACATTGACCACCGGGTAGGGGGCTCCGTTCACTATGGCCGTGTCGGCAAAAAATTCAGGCACCTCGGAAATAGGTGGAAGCGGAGTCTTTAATCCTGTTGACGGCGGGATGACTGTCAAACCATAATCCCACCTGCCTTTGGGGTTCACTATGTTTCCCGGAAGGATATTCGCCTCATAATCCCAGGGGTACCAAAGGTCACCTGGTTTGGCCCCAACCACAGGGTAATTAGGGTCGTTAGCCGGGTCGAGAAAGGTTTTATCCTGGATAACCAGAGGAATTCCAACCAGATCGGGAACGAGCTTATTGTTCACAAGGTAGGTCTCGAAATCGTCCGTGAGGACCAGGGCAGAGGCAATGCCGGAGTACGCGTTGGTCCGGGTGATCCCCATGGCATGGTCGTGATACCAGAGAAGTCTCGCGCTCTGGTCCATAGGATAGTAGTAGGTGGCGGTGCCTTTGGCCGGAGTTGTCCCCGGCACATTGCGGAAACTTTCACCCACAAGCCCATTGGGGTCAAACCACTGGAAGGGCGTGCCGTCGCTTATCCACGGAGTGAGCCCGCCGTGTAAATGCGTGGCCGCGCGGTTAAGCACCAGATCGCCGACGGTCATCATATCGCCCGCCGAGACCGTGGGGGTCTATGGGGATGATCTGCTGGCTCGGAAGCTGGTTGGGAAGGTTGTTCTGTACGCTGAGCATCACGGGTGTGCCTCTTTTGGCCACGATCACGCCGGCCAGATACTTATGGTCGGGATTGATCAGGTCGTAGTAGCCCAGGAAATGTGTCCCCTTACCGGCCAGGTATGGCAGGTCGGGATGCATCCTTTCCTGAAACTCTCCCACCCCGAGAGTATATTTGTCGACCATCACGTCTCTGAAGAGCACTGATTTTTTTGTTGCAAGGGGAAGGTACTGGCCGAAGACTGACTGATCGGCCACCAGTTTGTTGGCGCCTGCCGGTCCGAGACCTGGCAGGGTGGTCACGAATTTATTGATGATTGGGCTCTGAGAGAACGAAAAGGCAGAGTTAACGCACAGTAGAAGCGAGAGTGCAAGCAAGAACCCGATCATGGTACCATTGTTCATCAATTTTCTTTTGATTTCTCTCATAGATGTTACCTCCTTACAAATCGAAATGATACTTAAGTGAAATGCAGAACGACAATCAACCGATATGGAGCTTGTGAAGAATATTGCGTCTCACGTGTGAGACACAGGCGCCGTTCAAACGCGTATTCATCACCCCCTTTTTTTCGTTATTCCCTGTGATCTCAGATTCGCAAGGTGTACGCTTCTCATGTGGACATGTTTTTCCATATCACAAACCGTGCCACAGTCCCCTGCGTCATATGGTTTGCCACAGAAACGCATCTATCATCGAGTAGTTAGTTAAGATTTGTAAAGAGTTGTGAAAAGTTGCATAGGGATATTTGGCCAAAAATGGTTTCGTTTTTGTCTTGCTTAACAAGAATCGAGTATTGCTAAACAAGATGTTCTATTCCCCCAAGATAATGTATGACAATAAATTACGGAATACGCGTCTCTTTCTACCGGTTATCATTGTGTGTTGTAAAGATCTCGGTTCGACCTCGTTTTGACCACGCCTGCCTGTTGAGTTATAATAAAAAGCACGATAAGATAACCCAAAGGTTGGATGGATGAGCATGGATGAAGTTGTGCACGTGAAGGCGGAAGATTTTCCAAAGGTTCCTCTGGTGATGGACAGCATCTCTTCCCGTTTTATCCGGGAGAACAAGATCATCCCCATGGAGTTCAAGAACAATGTGTTGAGGGTGATACTCGCAAACCCGGGCGACAGAAGCGTTATCGACGCGTTGAAAGTGGCCTCGGCAGCGGATGTGGTTGTCTACAGCGGCGACCAGGAAGCCATCGATGAGTACATATCGAGGTTCTACGGACAGGCCGCCCAGAACATGAACAAGATTATCGAGGACATCGACCAGGAGCAGGGTTTTGAGTACATAGAGGAAGAAGAGGATGTGGGCCATCTGAAGGACCTTGCTTCAGAGGCGCCTATCATTAAGCTTGTCAACCTGTTTATCTCCCGGGCCCTTGAAAGCCGGGCGAGTGACATCCACATAGAACCCTTCGAGGATGAACTGAAAGTGCGATACCGGATTGATGGTGTGCTTCACGACATCGAGTCGGCCCCCAAGAGGCTTCAGGCCGCCGTGGTCTCTCGCATCAAGATCATGGCCAAGCTGAACATAGCCGAGCGCAGACTGCCTCAGGACGGACGCATACGGCTGAAAGTGGGAGACAAAGAGATTGACCTCAGGGTTTCGACCATACCGATACTCCATGGAGAAAGCGTGGTCATGAGGCTTCTCGACAAAGAGAGCATCATCATAAACCTTGATGTGCTCGGTTTTGCGCCCGATACACGGCACGCCTTCGATCAACTCATCAAGAAACCGAACGGCATCGTTCTCGTGACGGGTCCCACGGGGAGTGGCAAGACCACGACCCTCTATGGAGCTCTCGATAAGATCAATGCGCCTGACAAGAAGATCATCACTGTTGAGGACCCCGTGGAGTATCAACTCAAGGGGATCAACCAGATTCAGGTAAAATCCCAGATAGGGCTCGATTTCTCCAATACGTTGAGGCACATCGTGAGGCAGGACCCTGATATCATTATGATCGGTGAAATCAGGGACCTTGCCACTGCTGAGATCGCAATCCAGTCGGCGTTGACGGGTCACCTCGTATTCTCGACTCTCCACACGAACGACGCGCCGAGCGCCATTACAAGGCTTCTTGATATGGGCGTGGAAAACTTTCTTCTCTCGTCTACCGTGAGGGGCATTCTCGCCCAAAGACTCGTGCGGTTCATCTGTCCCGACTGCAGGGAACAGGACACGTCAAAGGTGGATCGCAACGAGCTCGACATGCTCGGTCTTTCTGCGAATACGCCGCTATTTAAGGGCAGGGGGTGCGAGACGTGCGCCTTTACCGGATACTATGGCAGGCAAGGCATCTTCGAACTCCTTGTGGTGGATGACGAGATACGGAAGATGATCCTGAAAAACGCCGATGCGAATCAGACAAGGCAGGTGGCCCGCGAGCGGGGTATGAAGACCCTGCTTGAAGACGGCGTTGCAAAGGTGAGGGCAGGGGTGACCACTCTGAGCGAGGTCCTGCGGGTTACGCAGGAGGTCTGATGAGTCTTTTTTCCTACCGGGCAACCACTATGGAAGGCGAGGTGATCGAAGGGGTCATCGAGGCCACCGATGAAAAGGTTGCCATAGAGCGGATCAAGAACACGGGTGTCATCCCGCTTAAGATCGTTGCACCGGAAGAAGGTGGCCTCAAGGCGAGGATCGGGTTCAGGCGGTCAAAAGGTGATCTTCTTACCTTCACTACTGAGCTCTCCGTACTGCTTTC